>DBFOUY010000109.1:0-7020 GCA_048365975.1 Eubacterium sp. | reverse complement strand
CATAAAGACAGGGCTTATTATCTTTGTTAAGACAGGGTATAAAATCTCTTATCAGATTTGTGTTGTCCCAAATTCTTGCACCATACAGCCTTTGACCTGCTATAATACCGCCATTATTGTTTGCCATTAAATAAAGACTATAACTGCATTTAAAATTAACTTTAGCTATAGCTTTTTTGGTTACACCATTTATTCTGAACTCATTGTTATAAAAAGAATATGTCATTATTTTGTTTATCGGCTGTTCCCCTGGGATTTCGTGCCAGGTGTTACGATAATCCATTCTCATATATTTAGAGCCATTAGTAATTGAATTTGTGTAACTGATACCAAATCCGTTTACTTTGCTTCCATCTCTTGCACCGCAGAAGAACTGAGTTGTATCTTTTAAGAGCATTACATCTATTTCAACACCAGTATTTCCGTTTGGTTTAAAGCCTGTATCAATCCACTGTGTCCCTGTGCTTTCAAGATATTCAACTCGTCTGTATCCTAAAGGCAGAATTATTTGATTATTCTGCATATTGCTAAGCATTGCCCTCAATTTATTCCTGAGCATATGGCACACCTCTTGAAACTGCATTGACGTTTATTCCGTCATACCAGAACACTACGTTATACACCTTATTTGCCATAGGAACAAGCACATCATCAATAACATCATCACCTGTGAATATGATACTGTCAGGATAGCTCAGTGTCCTCGGCTCGCTTTTGCAGACGAATACAAAACCTGATATATAATTCTCAGGAATTTCTGTCGGTAAAGACCACTGAAGCCACAGACTATCATGAAAAGGATTAAGACTTCTTTGTTCGCAGTTATGCTTAAGCTCGAATGTCAAGTCAGATTTTTCTTCAACAATAGTAGTTATTGCATCAAGCTCCTCTTCCAAAGGATTTATAGAATCACGTATTTGTTTTTCAATATATTCTTTGAGTATTCCTGTTGAAAATCCGTCATTGAATACAAGCTCGCCATTGTCTGCACTCATTGTTGTAATTATTGTTACAGGCTCTCCGTCACCAAGGTCTGTTTCTATGAGCACAAGCAGGATATATTCACCCTCCTGCAGACTCTCAGTAAGCTCTGTCATCTTTTCATCATTGCCGAAAACCTCCTCATATTCCGCATAGCTTTTTATTACTATGATATCTTTTAGCTTACTGTCAGGATTTTTACCGCCTGACGATATGATGAGGTCTTTAATTCTTTTATAATAATCCTCAAGTGCACCGGGTGATGGCTGTTCTGATTCTGTTACGCTGTTATTAAAGCTGCCTTTTGGCAGATAGATTGTACAAGGCAAAGGTGATGACAAAAGCTTATAGCTGTCATTTTCAAGTTCATAAGCAATAACACCGACAGTGCACTCCCCTCTTGCTATATACGGAGCGGAGCATACACCATTGACAAGTGCTCTTTTTTCACCATTAAACACAGCTTCAACAATCAAATCATCATAGGCTGACGGAAGATTGAAGTTACATTCTATATAATTGATATTACCTGCTGCAGGGCTGTCATTTTCCTCAGCAGTATTCAGTGTCACCTTTTCCTCAGTTACATTGAAATTAAGTTTCAGCATACAACCTCCTAATAACCTATTACAGCAACAAGATAATATCTTTTATTGTTGTATGTAATTCCGTTTTTTGTACCCTCCTCATTATTCTGCGAACTTCCGGCGATTGCATTATCATTAATATACAAATACTTAACAGCAACTCTGTTAAAGTGTGCACCTGCCAGCGGACAAGAGTATCCTTTACCTGCCATAAGCTTAACAGCACATTTATCAATATCTGTTATCTGTATATCATAGCCAAGCTCATCCTTGTTTGAACCGCTTGACCATACAAGCTTAATGCCGTGCTTCTGTGCACTTACTTTTTCACTTAAATTAATTCTTGAGGTTTCAGCCATCTGCCAGCCATACGAGTCCTGCCACAGTATTTTACTTCCTTTAGCCATTTCTGCATTAATCATAGTTGTCAGTGCGACGTCCTTTGCTGTCAGGCTATTAATACTTTTTTCAGTCTGTACAATGCTTGCTGCAGTATCAATAAGATTTGCAGGAATATTAAAAAGTGCTGTTACTTTTGTAACACTTATGCCCTCGCTTTTAATTAAATACAGCGGAAAATCCACAGTCTCATCACCATTAAGAATATTACCGCCGCTGAACTCTGTTACACCTGTGCCTGATGCACCATTGAGAATATATGTTCCGCAGTCCTCAGTTCCTGTTTCGCTGTCCTTGGTGTAACGGAAATACACTACTGCATATGAAACAGCACCCTGCTCGCCGTTTTCAATAACCAGCTCCTCATATGTATTCGGATTTATACGCACGTGCCTGCCGTTGATAACAGCATCACCGCTGTGTATTCGTACAAGGTTATTGCTCACAAGCTCTGCTTCAAGATGTCTGCCTGTTGGCAACACATATTTCCCCTCTCCGAACACTCCTGAAAACAATGCTCCGAAATCCTCTGAGGTTATGTGATTCTCTCCCCTGTACCCTGTTACTAAATTTGTATTATTCATTTTATTTCTCCTGTTTCGTGTGTGACAGTTATTCTGCCGTTTTCAATTTTCACAATCTTTTTATTTATTGTTTCAATTGCCGATATGTTTGTCCTTGGCTCAGTGCCACCCACTAAGTCACCGATGTCATATTCAGCCTCCTGCTCCAAATCAATATCAAGGCTTTCAGTACTCTTAAGCTCCTTCAGCTTTTCAAGACCGCCTTCAACAAGCACTTTATAATGATCAAGCTCTTTTTTATAATATTTATTTCTACAGAAGCTTGGTGCTGTCATTTTCTCGGTCTTTGACTGATACTTGTTAGCAACGAAGGCAGGGGCATTTGTTACAGTCGAAACCTGCTTGTAATATTTATTGCTTACAAACATAGGCGGTTTTGTAACCGAGCTTTTTGTATAATACCGCTTTCTGCACCAAGGAGGCGCAACACCCTCAGCCTTCTCATAGCTGCTGCCGTTTTTTATATAATAGCTCTCATAGCCTGTGCTCCAGTCATTTGGCTTGTAATTTAAAAGAGTATAACTGTTACCTGATTTTGAATAAAACCTGTTTCTGACCCATTGTGGAGCAAGAGCGGTGATTTCTGTATACCTTGCGCCGACTTTAACGTAATAATTTTTAAAATTTTCTTTCCAGTCGGTTGGCTGTGCAGTCTGCAAATCAAATTTATCGTAGCTTACACCACCAACGGCATTATATTTAACGGAAGTGCCGTCATTGAAATACTCATAATAGCTTGAATAGCTGACATCCCAGTTAACAGGCTTTTTTGAAAGCAATGCATATTTTGACGTTTCTACACCCTCAACAGTTTTGTTTGTAAGTGCATCAATGTAATATGCTGTGTAATTTGTTTCCCAGTCAGTCGGCTTTGTTTTCAAAGTGGTTATAACATCATTGCTGACACCCTCAACCTCTTTAAATTCGTCATTATCACCAAGAATATAATAGCTTGAAAATTTCTTTTTCCATTCAGAGGGCTGAGATTTCAAAAGCACAAAATTTTCTGTTATCTCTGCATTTGAATTATCATAGACTTGTACAATTTCATTTATGCCCTTTAGCACCTGCTTACTGCAGTCAAGTATGTATTGACTGTCTTTAACAGGGTCAGATACCTTTTTATAAGGACGTACACCGCCGTTTTTGTCGGTAAACAGATGTATAACCGCTCTGTTTCTCAACTCGCCTTTACCAAGGCATATAAGGTGATTACAGCTATTCTGATACTGCTTAACAGTTAAATCGGCAAACTGTACTGCTGAATCATCATTATTAGCATAATCAATTACAGGCTCTGCCCAGAGTTTAACCTTTTCGCCGTTAAAAACCATTTTCAGCTTTGCACCGACTGAGCCGAGCATTTTCAGAATTGCTGTGTACCCCATTGAATAACGTTCAGGCTTATATGCAGTTATCTTTATACCTGCTGCTGTGCTTTCTGCTTCAAACAGCTCCGACAAATCAAGCAGTGTTATAATTTCACCAAGTACCTTGTTTGCATCACCATAAAGAGTTAAATAATTATGACCCTCAGGCGGCTCAAGACACTTACTTTCAAGCACACCATGCCAGCTTCTGCCCAAATACTTAATTTCATTGCTGTCAGTTCCAGCCTCAATGCCGTCAACTATACCGCCGTACTCAGTGCCTTCAACATAAATCAGTGACCCTGCAGTGCAGCAATGGTCGGCTTTGTCTATAATAAGCTCAAAATCATTCTCACCGCTGCCGAAAGCTAAGTCTAACTGCGGATTTGGAATAACACCTACATCAACATGACTTTTATCAGTGTAAATAATATCTACCATTTAGGCTCAGCCCTCCTGTTCATCAATACAATATCAAATACAAGCTGATAATCAGAATATATCTTCAGGTTGCCTGTAGGCAGTTTTTGAAATACATCTGACTGTCTGTTACGCTTTGAAAAGCAGTTGATTTTATCACCGCATACAGTATAAAGGGACACAGTTTTTTCAAGTGTATTGATTTCAAGATATTCCTTTTCTTCAATATTGACATCAACCTCATAGTTATGCCCTGCAATTGTCAATGACGGATTCTGAACAGGACCATATATTCTTAATATCATATCTGCATCAAGTATTTCATTGTTTATGATATTTGATTTAATTGAGCTGGAATATAAATCAAAAGGAAATCCCAGAGAGAAATCAAAAATAATCTCTTCTATCTCCTCATCCTTAAGCTCAAAATGCTGTGTCCTGCTGCTGTACCAGTATTTGCTGTTGCTTATAACATTCAATTCTAATGTGTCAAAGCTGTCCCACTCGGAATACTCAGAATGATTACCCTCGTTAATCCAGCATTTTATCTCATAACCTCTGCAAGAGAGTGTTCCTGGTATTTCTGACTCAATATCAACAATGCACACATCATGTAATTTATTTCTGATACTGTTTGCCTGTTCTGTACTGTCGGCAATTATAGATGCATTCAGCTTTTTGCTGTAAACACCACGGCTGAAGGACTTTATCCTGTCACTGCCTGAATCGGCAGAAAAGGACCAGCCTGACACCTCGCTTTCATCAAGGCACAGACCGCTGCAGTCATTGAATGAAATGCTTTCACCCTTTGAATTAGTGTAAGTCAATTTTTCAATGTATACACCATTCATTACTTTGCCTCCGCTCTTGCGATTTCTCGCCTGTTCAGTTTGATAACAACCCTGTTGCTGATTGCATCAACGATTTTATCGGTAAGCGAGCCGTTACCTGCTGCAAGCTCTTTGTAAATTTTATGGAGCACACCGCTGTAATCGCTATCAGGCATATGACTTGCAATATTTGCAGCAAAAGGAGCGGTTGACCTGTCATTAAGCGGCAACGCCATTTCTGCATCACCTGCCTCAGCAAAGCCCTGAGCGACAATAGTCTTGTTTTCAAATACACCACCGAACTTATTCCAGTTTATGTGAAGCTTAGGAAAGCCCTGCAAGCCCAAAGCCTCTGCAACCTTTGCAAGCGTGCCCTCAGTGGAATATGTAACGCTGATTTTGGGTACCCTTATCTTATTTTTCAATGAATAAAATAAATTCTCAATTGTTCGAGGTATTACCGTAAAACAATTCAAAAATGAATCGACCATACTTTTACCACCCTCATATAAAGCTTTTGCTATGGTTGGAATTGCTTTTACTATTCCGATAAATGCCTTTATTGCTCCTGTAATTAATATAGGTGTCGCCACTATAAGCGCATCCACAATAGAATTAATTAATTGCGGTATTGCACTTACTAATTGTGGAATGATTACTGGTATTGCATCCACTACCGCAAGCAACAAATTCACTGCTGCATCAATAAGAACAGGTATGTTATTAACAAGCGTATTACATATAGCAATAACAACACTGACGATTGTCGGCAGCAATGTTGGTATTGAGTTAGTTATCGCAGCAATAATTGAAAATATTATAGAAAAAACTACGTCTACGATTGCAGGCAAGTGACTGACTAATCCGTTTAGTATATTAGGTAAAATTTCAGGCAAGGCAGAGTTCAATGCATTTACAACAGTTTCAAACTTAGTTCCGATATTCGATATAACACCATCCAAAGTGCCTGAAAAAGATGACAAACCATTTTCCAGCAATCCACCAGCAATATCTGAACCAGCAAGTAATCCTGTGAAACCTTGTGTTACATCTCTTAATGGTTGCTCAATTTCGTCAAATACAGATTGTTTAAATCCGTCCATAGCTGACTCCATTAATGTTAAATCTCCCTCAAGATTATCAAGCTGTGTTTCAGCCATTTTTTCCATTGCTCCGCCTGAGTTTTCAATTTCTGTACCAAGCTCTTTCCACCTTGTTGACGATGTTGCAAGCAAAGCATTAACAGAACTCAAGTCAGTCTTGTTGAACATCATTGTTAAAGTTTCTGACTTTTCTTGTGATGTCATATTTGCCATAGCCTTGTTCAGGTCACCGAATGTATCTTGAAGCGGTCTCAGATTTCCGTCAGCATCATATGCACTGATTCCCAACTGTTTCCAAGCAGCTATTGCGTTGTCAGTGGTCGGATTAAGTGCTAAAAGAATGTTTCTGAGATGTGTGCCGCCTTCACTGCCTTTTATACTGTTATCTGCAAGAATACCTAAAGCAGTATTAAGCTCTGTAGTTCCACCGCTTAAATTTTTAGCAGTACCACCGATAGTGAGAATTGCCTCACCCAGTTGACTTAGTGATGTATTTGAACGTGATGCCGTCTTAGCCATCTGGTCACCGAATTTTGTTATATTCTTTCCTTCAGCATCTGCTTTAATACCCAAAGCAGTCATTGCATCAGTAACCATATCAGATGCAGCACCTAAATCCATAGCACCTGCACTCGCAAGATTGAGGACTGTCGGCAATGTGCTTGCTGCCTGTTCTGCTGAATACCCTGCAAGAGCAAGATAGTTAAGAGCCTCAGCCGCCTCGGTACTTGTCCATGCTGTTAGTT
>DBFOUY010000108.1:0-7476 GCA_048365975.1 Eubacterium sp. | reverse complement strand
GCCATTTTGCAAACACCTCCTTAAATCTTTAGAACAAGTGGTATATTACCACAAGTAAACAAAAAAAGCAAGTATTTTTTATTCTTTTTTTCAAAAAGTCCTAATTTTAGTACAATTTACTTTATTAACTTGATTTTAAGTACTATATTTAGTATAATATCAATATGATTTTTAGGAGGATTTATTTATGGCAGCAGATGAAAAAAAAGCAGCGTTAGAAGCCGCTATGAAACAGATACAGAAGAAATTCGGTGCCGGCGCAGTTATGCGTCTTGGTGAAAATGCAAGCCTCAAGGTTGATGCTATATCAACAGGCTCTCTTTCACTTGATATTGCAACAGGTATAGGTGGTTTGCCGAAGGGAAGAATTATAGAGGTTTACGGTCCGGAATCAAGCGGTAAGACAACACTTGCTTTACATTGTCTTGCAGAAGCACAGAAGGCAGGCGGAGTAGCTGCTTTTGTTGATGCTGAGCATGCGCTTGACCCTATTTATGCGGCTAATCTCGGTGTTAATGTTGACGAACTTTTAGTTTCGCAGCCTGATTATGGTGAGCAGGCTCTTGAAATTACAGAGCAGCTTGTAAGCAGTGGTGCTATAGACATTGTTGTTGTTGACTCTGTTGCTGCTCTTGTTCCTAAAAGTGAGATTGAGGGCGATATGGGTGATAATCACGTCGGACAGCACGCAAGACTTATGTCACAGGCTCTCAGAAAGCTGACAGGTACTGCAAATAAAACTAACTGCATTATTATTTTTATTAACCAGCTCCGTGAAAAAATCGGTGTTATTTACGGTAATCCTGAGGTTACAACAGGTGGCCGTGCTCTTAAATTCTATTCATCAATCCGTATTGATGTCAGAAAGGCAGAGCAGCTCAAAAACGGCAGTGAGGTTATCGGTTCAAGAACTAAAGCAAAAATTGTTAAAAACAAGGTTGCACCTCCTTTCAAATCTGCTGAATTTGATATTATGTATGGTACAGGTATCAGTAAGGAAGGCGAAATTATTGACATGGCTGTCGAGTATGATATTATACATAAGGGCGGATCATGGTTCTCATATGGTGACAGACGACTTGGTCAGGGCAGAGATAATATTAAGAATTTAATTAAAAATGACCCTGAATTTGCTGCTGAGCTTGAGGTTAAGATTAAAGATAAGCTTGAAGAAATTCAGGCAGAATCTGCTCAGAAATACAGAGCTAAGGCTGCACCTATGGCAAAAACTGAGGATGAAGCAGCTGAAGAAAAGGCTGTTAAAAACACAAGGGCTGCTGCAAGAGCAAAGCTTGATATTGCAGTAGAAGATGACGAAGATTAATGATCATAACACACCAGAGGGGCAGGGGGAACAAAATTCACCTGCTCCTTGATAATGAATATGTAATTACAACTGACAACAATTTCTGGCTTGATAATTACATTGCTGATGGTACAGAGATTGACGAAGAGCAATGGCAGGAATTAGTTGCAGGTATAAATTATAAAAAGGCACTTAACAAATGCGGTGACCTTCTTTCAAGGCGTGAGCATTCTGTTAAGGAACTGAAAACAAAATTACTCAGAACAGTTGATGAGGTCAGTGCCGACAAAGCGATTGACCGCTATATCGAGGCAGGCTATCTTGATGATGAGCATTTTTGCAGAAGTCTTGTTGAATATCTTTATAACTCTAAAAAGTATTCAACAAACCATATCAGGCAGGAGTGTTACAAGCGTGGAGTAGCTGCTGACATAATTTCTGCTGTTTTGGAGGATTATGAATTTGACAATGTTGATAATATCGTCAGACTGCTTGATGCAAAGTATGCATCAAAACTTGAGCAGGAAAACGGAAAGCAAAAGGTTATTGCGGCACTTCAGCGTAAGGGCTTTTCGTACTCAGATATAAAATCAGCATTCTACAGGTTGGAAAATGATGAATATTAAAATCGGTATGATTTCACTGGGCTGTCCGAAAAATCAGGTTGACGGTGAATTAATGCTTGAAAAACTTAATAAAGCAGGTTTTCAGATTGTCGGTGCAATTGAAGAAGCTGACATTATGATTATCAACACCTGCGGATTTATTGAGGATGCTAAGCGTGAAGCAATTGAAACTATTCTTGAGGTTGCTGAATACAAAAACGCAGGGCTTATTTCCTCAATTGTTGTAACAGGCTGTCTTGCCGAAAGATATCAGGATGAAATTCTTAAGGAAATTCCTGAGGTCGATTCTGTTATAGGAATCGGCGCTGATGGTGATATTGTTAAGGTTTGCCAGAAAGTCGCTGTAGGAATTTCTACAAGCTTTTATCCTGATAAGAAGCTACTCCCACTTGAAGGTGAAAGAATGCTCTCTACACCGCCTCACTGGGCGTATTTGAAGCTTAGCGACGGCTGTGATAACAAGTGCAGCTATTGTGCTATACCGGGTATTCGTGGCAGCTACATTGAGCGTCCTATGGAAAGTATTATTGATGAGGCAAAGGCACTCGCAGCAAGAGGTGTTAAGGAAGTAATACTTATTGCTCAGGATACTACCAAATACGGAATGCAGCTATATGGCGAGTACCGACTTGCTAAGCTTTTAAAAGAGCTTGTTAAGATTGACGGCATAGAATGGTTCAGGCTCTTTTATTGCTATCCTGACAGAGTTACTGATGAGCTTATTGATGTTATTGCTGAGGAAGAAAAGATTTGTTCCTATATTGATATTCCGCTTCAACACTGCAACAGTGAGGTACTCAGAGCAATGAACAGAAATGGTTCATATGCTTCACTTAAAGAACTTCTGATGAAAATGAAATCAAAAATTAAGGGCTTATCGCTCAGAACAACATTTATGGTTGGTTTCCCCGGTGAGAGTGAAGAGCAGTTTGAGGAGCTATGCAGATTTATTAAGGACATTGAATTTGATAGGCTGGGATGCTTTGCTTTTTCGCCTGAGGAGGACACACCTGCTTATGATTTTGCTAATCAAATTGAAGATAAAATAAAGCAGCGTCGTGCCGAGGTTTTGATGGATATTCAGTATTCAATAACTGAAAAAGCTAACAAAGCAAAAATCGGCAATGTGTATAAAGCTGTTATTGATAGCTTTAATGACGGCAAATATACAGGTCGGTCTTATCTTGATTCACCTGAAATAGATGCAGGAATAATTATTACATCGAAGAATAAGCATAATATTGGTGATTTTATTAATGTTAAAATTACTGACTATGACGGCTATGATTTGATAGGGGAGGAAATATGAATTTACCTAATAAAATAACAGTATTCAGATTTTGCTGTATTCCTTTTTTAATGGCATTTTCATTTATTGAGTTTAAATATCACTGGGTTGCAGCACTTCTTGTTTATTTTGTTGCATGCATGAGCGATAAGGTTGACGGAATTATTGCAAGAAAGCGTGGGCTTGTTACAGATTTCGGCAAGCTTATGGATCCTCTTTCTGATAAAAGCCTTGTATTTGCTGCATATTTAATCCTGATTAAGCTTGGCTGGCATACTGATATTTGTATAATGCTTATGCTTGCACGTGAATTTCTTGTTGCAGGAATAAGAATGGCAGCTGCCACAACAGGTGATGTTATTGCGGCAAACGGTTTTGGCAAGTGCAAAACATTTTTGCAGATGTCAACAACAGGCTTAGCATTTCTTTTCCTTGCAATAGGTGAAGGCAGTGCAAATATTGATATGTCTACTTCTTGGCTTAATATCTACTGCACAGCAGCATTCTGGATTACAACAGTTGTTGCAGTTCTCAGCGGTATTATTTATGCTAAGGACGGCTGGCATTTAATTAAAACAAAATAATTGTTGCAAATTTTTGAAAAACAGATATAATAGTACTATAGATTAAAAGCTGTGATGAAGATAAGTAACAGAATTAATCATCTTAAGAGAGCAGACTGTTTGCTGTAATGTCTGTATTTGATTACCTGTGAAATGCACTTCTGAGCTTCACGGAGGAAATTCAGTATTCCGTGGCGGTCTGCCTCGTTATCGGCAAAAGCTATTAACGTAGCTGAGTATAAAGTAGAGTGGAACCGCAGTTATTATTGCCTCTGTCAATTGACAGGGGCGTATTTTTTTGGAGGTTTTTATGTTTGAATCTTATAAGGAAGATATAAGGAGCTTTATGGAGCATGACCCTGCAGCACGCAGTCCTATTGAAATAGCTCTTTTGTATCCCGGCTTTAAAGCACTGAGAAGTCATAAAAAAGCAAACTGGTTTTTAAAGCATAATATGCCTTTTATTGCAAGGTTTATAAGTCAGCGTTCAGCACATAAAACAGGTATTGAAATTCATCCCGGTGCCACAATCGGCAAAAGGGTCGTTATTGACCACGGCAACGGAATAGTCATAGGTGAAACTACTGAAATCGGCGACGATGTTATGATTTATCAGGGTGTTACTCTCGGCGGTACTGGTAAAGATGTAGGCAAACGACACCCAACAATTGAAAGCGGTGTTATGATAGGCTCAGGTGCAAAGGTACTCGGTCCTATAACAATAGGAAGAAATGCTAAGGTTGCCGCAGGTGCTGTTGTTGTCAAGGATGTTGAGCCGAACTGTACAGTAGTAGGAGTGCCTGGTGAAGTTGTCAGAATTGATGGAGAAAGAGTTGATGACCTTGATCAGATTAACATTCCTGACCCTGTAATGAACGCTATTGAGAATAATCAAAATAAAATAAACGAGTTACAAAAAGAAATTGAATTATTAAAGGAGAGTTTAAAATGAAAATTTTTAACACTATGTCAAGAACAAAGGAAGAGTTTGTGCCTGTTGATGAAAATGAGGTAAAGATTTATGCCTGCGGTCCGACTGTTTATAATTTTATTCATATCGGTAACGCAAGACCCCTTTGTGTTTTTGATGTGTTAAGACGATATATGGAATACAGGGGCTATAATGTAAAGTTTGTTCAGAATTTTACAGATGTTGATGATAAAATTATCAACAGAGCAAATGAGGAGGGCATTACCTTTGAAGAGGTGTCTGAAAAATATATTAAAGAATTCTGGACAGATGCTCATGGTCTTAATTTCAAGGATGCTACTGTTCATCCAAAGGCAACAGAGAATATAGATGAGATTATTGAGATTATTAAAGCTCTTGAGGAAAAGGGGTATGCCTATGCTGTTAACGGCGATGTTTATTTCAGAACACTGAAATTTAATGAATACGGCAAGCTCAGTCATCAGCCGATTGACGATTTGCAGTCAGGTGCAAGAATTGCAGTCGGTGACATCAAGGAAAATCCGCTTGATTTTGCACTGTGGAAGGGTGCTAAGGAAGGCGAACCTTATTGGGAGTCACCATGGGGCAAGGGCAGACCAGGTTGGCATATTGAATGCTCAGCAATGAACAGAAGATATTTGGGTAAAACAATTGATATTCACTGCGGCGGTCAGGATTTAATTTTCCCTCACCACGAGAATGAAATTGCACAGAGTGAATGTGCAAACGGCTGCACCTTCTCAAAATACTGGATGCACAACGGCTATATCAATGTTGATAATGTTAAAATGAGTAAATCACTCGGCAATTTTAAAACAGTCAGAGAAATTGCAGAGGTTTATGGCTATGAGGTAATCCGTTATTTCCTCATTTCTTCACATTATCGTTCACCGATTAATTATAATCTGGAAATTATTGAGCAGTGCAAATCAGCTCTTGACAGACTGTATACCTGCCGTGAAAGCCTTGATTTTGCAATTAAGAACGCAGATAATACAGAGGATGATGCTGAGCTTATTAATCAGCTTAACAGCCGCAGAGAGCAGTTTATAACATCTATGGATGATGACCTTAATACTGCTGACGGCGTGGCTGCAGTTTTTGATTTGGTTAAGGACATTAATACAAAAATACTTGATAAGAATGTATCTAAGAATGTATGTGAAACCGCTGCGAAGATTTTTGATGAGCTTTGCGATGTTTTAGGTATTCTTTATAACAGAAAATCAAATGACCTTGATTCTGAAATTGAGGCGCTTATCGCACAGCGTCAGGAAGCACGTGCTAATAAAGACTGGGCAACTGCCGATAAAATCCGTGATGATTTGAAAGCAAGAGGTATTATCCTTAAGGATACACCACAGGGTGTAACCTGGACAATGGAGTAAATCACGATGGTAGATAAAAGAAAGTTTAAAGATACTGAGGTATCGCTGCTTGGATTGGGTGCAATGAGATTGCCATGCAAAACACCTATAAAAAGAGAAGCAAATCCCCTTATTGATTATAAAAAGGGGCAGGAGCTTGTTGATGCGGCTTATAATAATGGAGTTAACTATTTTGATACTGCATATATGTATCATGCAGGGAAGAGTGAAAAATTTGTAGGAACTGCTTTAAAAAAGTATCCACGTGAAAGCTATTTTCTTGCAGATAAGCTGCCTATATGGATGTGCCCCAAAAAATCAGATATGGAAAAGGTGTTCAAAAAACAGCTTGAAAGAACAGGGCATGACTATTTTGATTTTTACCTTCTGCACTCCCTCAATAAAGAAAACTATGAAAAGTGCGAAAAATTCGGTGCTTATGATTTTGTTCTTGAAAAGCAAAGAGAGGGTAAAATAAAAAATATCGGTTTTTCTTTCCACGGAACTATTGAGGATTTAAAGAAAATCGTCAGAGAGCATAAGTGGGATTTTGCTCAGATACAGATGAATTATCTTGACTGGAAAAATCAGAATGCAGAAGAACAGTATCAGATTTTAACTGATGCAGATATTCCTGTAATAGTTATGGAGCCTGTTCGTGGCGGAAAGCTTGCCGAGGTTTCACCTGATATTGAAAAGATGTTCAAGAAGGCAAAACCACAAAGCTCTGTTGCATCATGGGCAATCAGCTTTGTGGCAAGTCATCCTAATGTTATGACAATTCTAAGCGGTATGAATTCACTTGAACAGATGAATGATAATATTGAAACCCTTACAGACTTTGTGCCTATGACAGAAACTGAACTTAACATCTGCCAGAATGCAGCTGCTATGATTAATAAGAGTGAAATTATTCCCTGCACAGGCTGTGACTATTGTGCCGACTGTCCTAAGGATGTAAAAATCAGTACTGTTTTTGCTGTTTACAATAAAATGAAAACAGGGGAGTACACTGCAGATCAGGCTGAGGCTGAATACAGTAAAATAGATTCAGCTGCAGATGCCTGCATAGGCTGTGGCAAATGTGCATCTCATTGTCCTCAGTCAATTAAAATACCTGAGCTTATGAAAAATACTATACATAATACTTTTGAATAACAATATAAGGACCGACAGTAATCACTGCTGGTCCTTATATTTTGTGGGTGTAGCCCCAAATTCCTTTTTAAATGCCTTAAGAAACACAGAGTAATCATTAAATCCGCTGTGATAGCAGGCTTCTTTTGCAGTTGCTCCGTTTTCAATATAACGAATTGCATTAAGCAATCTTTTTGATTGTATGTAGGCATATATTGTTTTTCCTGTGTATTCCTT
>DBFOUY010000107.1:0-2751 GCA_048365975.1 Eubacterium sp. | reverse complement strand
GCTATCATTACATTTGCACCCATTGATTTAGCTTTTATCAGTGCAAATAGGCCGATAGGACCTGCACCCATAATAAGAACATTATCACCCTGATTTATCTTTGCTCTTGAAAGTGCATGACAGCTTATGGAAAAAGGCTCAATCAGTGCAAGCTCTTTTGCGGACAGACCTTTGCCGTCAATAATTCTTTGGGTAGGCATTGTTATATATTCGCAAAAACTACCGTCACGCTGAACACCCATAGTCTGATTATCCGTGCAGGCATTCACAATGCCACGCTTGCAGGAATAGCATTCACCGCAGTTAAAATAAGGGTTTGCCGTAACAATATCTCCTGCCTTAAGTCCCTTGTCATTTTCAGGAATTTCAACAATCTCGGCACTGAATTCATGGCCCGGTATTCTTGGATAAGTAGTAAACGGCTGATTGCCTGTATATGATGCAACATCTGCACCGCATATACCGCAATATTTAATTTTTAAAAGTGCCTCATTTTTCTCAGGAACAGGCATCGGTATATCATCAATTTCAACCTTAAAAGGCTCAACAATTTTAATTGCTTTCATTCTATTTCTCCATATCTATATATTCTTTATTCCATATAACAGCAGTTTTGAGCGGTGCTCCCTTGCAGTATATTTTGTTTTCATAAGCATTTACAGGATTATCGGCAAGTTCTTCCCTGCTTATTAATTCAACAAGCTCATCAAACCGGCTTTCAGCAAGAATAGAAATTGCCTGTTCCATATGTTTCTGAGTGAAATTAATGGATGCAAGTATAATCTGATTTTTAAAACCGAACGGCATTGTATCAAATTTAATTTTCGGACCAAGAGAAAAGCTGTTATATATTCCATTACAGCCTAAAACTCCGTGTTCAAATGCCATGCGATGCTCAATATCAGTACCGCTTGCACCAACAAAAACTGTTGCTGTACCGCCTAACTTTTCCTTAATCGCAACTGCACAATCTGTTTCACTCATACCGTCGCTTGAAAGATAATCCGCACTGGTTACCTCTTTCGCAAACTTAACCTTTTTACTGTTTTCACTGCTTCGTGCTACAAAAAGTATTTTCGCATCTGGATGATTAATATGTATCTGATGAGCAATGAAAAGCCCTGTTGTTCCAAGTCCGAAAACAACAACCTTATCAAAGGTACTGTCATATGCAAGCTGTTTTGCAGTTTTTTCATCGCAATGCTTTTTTGCAAGTTCAACACGAAAATTCTGGGCAACACCAATATCACACATACGCTCATGCTGAAAAATTGCACACGCATACGGGTCAGAAAAAACAAGCTTTTTAGCAAGCGACAACGGAAGTTTATCAATTTCATTGTACTTTTCAGAAAGATTTAAAAGCATATCGGGATTAAAATAATTTCTATCGCAAAACAAGCCGTCTGCTCTGTCACATCCATATTCAAAATAATCCTCGTCCTCTGTAAATCTTGTAGGGTCAGCACTGTCTCCGCCACGGATAAGTACAATTGCAAAACGATTTTCATCAGGCACCCAGACTACACCTTCGTGCCCGTTAATAAGTCTTTTTTCGCCCTCAGGGAATTTGCTGTCAAGTGCACCTTTTCTGCCCATTTTCATAAGTTCATAATCTGTTCCACAAAAGCCGATAAATACAGGCAGGCACTCTTTACCTGCTTTTGGCATTTCACCTCTGAGTCTTTGCCTTTCGGGATTTATAATATTTATTTCGCCGTACTGTATCGGCTTTTCACTGTCGTTTATAAAATATGTTCCAAATGTGTTCAATCCAAAATACATCCCTTTTTCAAAATAATATTTGCATACTGTCTTTTTTCGCCTGTCGCTACAATGGCATAAGCATTCTTTGCTCTTTCGTAATAATCAAATCTTTCACAAAATGTAAATCTGCAATAGCTGCTTTTTTGCTCTGAAATCTGTTTATACTCTTCCAATACAGATACATCAGCATTGTCACCCTCACATTTCTGCATAAGAATAAAATTCTCATCATCGTATTGGTCAAGAGGGAAAAGTTCAAGAATTGCCGAGAGCAAATCCGGTATTTTAATACCGTCTGCACGAACCAGCCTTTTTGCGTTTGATGCGGCGGGAAAATTTGCATCCGCAAGAACAATTTCATCACCATGTCCCATATCGCTTAGAATTTTAAGGAGTTCCGGAGATATTATATCGGGTATTCCAATAAGCATACTTTCACCTTTACTCAGCAGGCAAATTATTTTCTGCCTTTTCCTTGAGTTCTTCCATTATTTTTTCATATTTCTTTTTACTCAGCGGATAAAATGCCATAACAACAATAAATAGAATTCCGCTGATTACTGTAATCCATGCTGATATATCAAACCAACGTGTCATTATTTCAATATTTTCAGGCAGATATTCTGCACCATTCTTAAAATTCATAGGCTGGAAGCCGATTCTCTGTTGAATAATTGTAGGAATAAACATTGAAAACTGAAGAGCAAGACCTGTTAACGAAACTGCAAAGGTCTGAATAAAGCCCTCAAGCCGTCTGCCTGTTTTCCACTGCTGATAATCATATATTTCAGACAGCATAATCGGAGTTAGTGTTCCTACCGCATTGAAGCAGACAGCAAAACGAATTATTGTGACAACAACAGCAGTCGGCGTACCTGCCGGTATATTTTCATAGCCTATTACTCCAAGTACCGTATATGAAATCACGCTTACAATCTGCCAGGCAATCATAATTGTTTTATTATTAATCTTCCTTGTCCATAA
>DBFOUY010000106.1:0-8204 GCA_048365975.1 Eubacterium sp. | reverse complement strand
AAGTAAATTAAGCTATATTAAGGAGAACTCATTCAAATGAAAAAGCTGTTTATTGCCTCATCACTTGATAAAATATTCCCCGACAGCACAGATATTTATGAGCTTAAAAGCCTGTCTATGCTGAAAAATGAGAAAAAAGCCTTTCAGATTGTTTTCAGTGCTAAAAAGAATGAAGCTGTTTCATTTGATATTGAATCAGATCTTTCAGCAAGCCTGAATTTTTCAAAGGTTAAAATGATTAATGGCGGTTTTGACAGAGCAAAAAACGCAGATGACTACTACCTTGAAAAAAGAGAGTACTACCCTGATTTGCTTGAACCCACTGACATTGCCGATTTCACTGCAGATTATGACGGCTTAAACGCTGTGTGGGTGCAGATTTCAGGCAGCAGTCTGCCTGTCGGCAATCATAACATCTGTGTAAAGCTTGGTGATGAAGAATGCAGTATCAGTATAAATATAATTGATGCAGAGCTTCCTGAGCAGGAGTTGATATACACAAACTGGTTTCACACCGACTGCCTTATGAGCATATACGGCTTTGAGGCTTTCAGTGATGAATACTGGAGAGTAACAGAAAGCTATCTCCGCCGTGCTGTTGAATACGGAATGAACTGCGTGCTTACTCCGCTTTTCACCCCTCCACTTGATACTAAGGTTGGCGGTGAACGCCCCACCGTTCAGCTTGTTGATGTTAAGGTTGAGGGCTTGAATAAATATTCATTTTCATTTAAAAAGCTTGACAAATGGATTGAAATGTGTGACCACTGCAATATTAAATACTATGAAATGAGCCATTTGTTCACTCAGTGGGGTGCTCGCCACGCTCCTAAAATCATTGCTGAGAAAAACGGTAAGCAAAAGCGTATTTTCGGCTGGAGGACAATCGCAAGCGGTATAAGATACAAGCTGTTCATCAAGCAGTTTGCCGCTGCATTAACCGAATATATTGACAAAAAAGGAATACGCAGCAAATGCCTTTTTCATATCTCAGACGAGCCTGCAGGAACAATGAAATTCACATATGGCAGAGCATCAAAAATTGTTAATAAGAATTTTAAGGATTTTAAAATCATTGATGCACTTTCATCATACAATCTTTACAAAAGCGGACTTATTAAAATGCCTATTCCTGCAACGGACCATATTGAGCCATTTGTAGGCAATGTGCCTGAGCTTTGGACATATTATTGCAGTGCACAGGGCAGCAAATATGTATCAAACCGATTTTTTGCAATGCCATCTGAAAGAAACAGAATTTTAGGTCTTCAGCTATATAAATATAATGTTAAAGGCTTTTTGCACTGGGGATATAATTTTTATTACAGTCAATACTCAAAGTCAGTTATTGACCCATTTGTAACAGCAGACGCAGGCGGAAAATTCCCTTCAGGCGACAGCTATGTTGTTTATCCGGGCAAAGACGGTACACCCCTTGATTCACTCAGACTTCACGTTTTTTATGATGCCATTCAGGATATGCTTGCACTTAAGCTGCTTGAAAGCAAAATAGGCTATAACAAAACACTTGAAATTATTGAAAAAGGAATTGATAAGCCAATAACCTTTACAGAATATCCGCACGACGCACGTTGGCTTGAGAATGTACGTGAGCAGGTCAATATCGCTATATCTGAAAACATCTAATTAAATAAAACATAAAAAAGGCTGTAAAAAACTTTCGTTTTTTACAGCCTTTTTTATGTTTTAATCTTGTCTTAAATAGTTTTGAAGCATATCTCTGTAAGCAAGACAATAATTATTTAAATCTTCAACAGTCAGCCTGATATCGCCTAACAGACTGTCAAAATCATATATATCTGAATCTGTTGAATCAAGAAGAACAATCAGACGATGCGTAAGCAAATTTATAAATGCAAATTTGTCAATTGCTTCAAGTCTCAATTTTTTCAGCATTCGGTATTGTTCATATTCAATAGATTTCATATTTTCGCTTTCTCAACACTATCAATTACATCATTCGGAAATCTTATAGTTTTATTTGTTGTTTTGCATATTGTAGGGATTTTAAATGCTTTCATTATATCTCCTTCTTGCTTTATCGGTGTTATTATAAATTGATTATATAAGAATTTCTTATATTTGTCAATATAAGATTTACTTATATGTTAAAATTAATTAAGAAGGTGAGAATATGCATTATAAAAAACTTAAAGAATTGCGTGAGGACAGAGACTTAAATCAATCTGACATTGCAGAGGTACTAAATACCACACAAGCAAATTATTCATATATTGAAAATGGAGTAGCTTTTTTAAAAGCAGATGAGGTTGTAAAACTATGCAAATTTTACAATGTATCGGCAGATTATATTTTAGGCTTGCCTGACGATTTGGATTATCCAAAAAGATAAAAATTGAGGCTGTAAAAAACTTTCGTTTTTTACAGCCTCTTATTATATTATAATAAATTTATTTCAGCAGTGAACGATACATTTTGATGTATTCATTTGCACTCTTGCCCCAGCTCATATCGCAGTCGAGTGCACGCTTAACAAGAGTACTCCAGCCCTCAGTATGATAAGCATCATCTGCTCTGTAAATAGCACCGAGCATATCGTAGGCATCATATGTTTTGAATGTGAAGCCGTTGCCCTCACCGTCACCGCAGTCGCTGATAGAATCCTTCAGTCCGCCTGTTTCACGAACGATTGGCAATGTGCCATAGCGCAGTGCGACCATCTGTGACAGACCGCATGGCTCGCTCTTACTCGGCATAAGGAACATATCAGCACCTGCATAAATCTTTCTTGCAAGATCAGGAACAAAGCCGATAGTAATTCCGACCTTATCGGGATATTTATCGTGAAGATAACGGAAGAAGTTTTCATACTGCCACTCGCCGCTGCCGAGAACAACATACTGAAGATTTCTTTCACAAAGGCTCTTTTCAAGGACCTCTTTCATAAGGTCAACGCCCTTATGACCTACAAGACGTGAAACTATGCCGATAACAGGAACATTCGGGTCAACATTAAGACCCATCATTTTCTGCAGTTCCTCCTTATTCTTAGCCTTGCCGCTGAAATCGTCAGAATTATAATTCACCCAGATGTCTTTATCTGTTTCAGGATTATAGCCGTCAACGTCAATACCGTTAAGAATACCGCAAAGCTTCCAGCTACGCTGATTTAAAATAGGGTCAAGACCATGGCTGAACCATGGGTCAAGAATTTCCCTTGCATAGCTTGGTGAAACTGTTGTAACCTTATTAGCACACTCGATACCAGCCTTCATAAAGTTAACAAGTCCATCATAAAGAATTAAGTTGTTATGCTCAGGAGCAATGCCGAGAACATCATTAAGAAGCTCGTCGCCGTATTTACCCTGATACTGAATATTGTGAATTGTGAAAACAGTTTTGATATTCTCAAAGCCCATTCTGTTAGCATAGTAACAGCTGTAATAAAGCGGAGTCAATGCACTCTGCCAGTCATTGCAGTGAATAATATCAGGCTTCCAGTCAATAACAGGAATTATCTCAAGCACTGCCCTTGCAAAGAATGCAAAACGTTCTGCATCATCATAGTGACCATATATTCCGTCACGCTTAAAATAATACTGATTATCAAGGAAATAATAGATAACACCATTTGCCTTAGCCTCAAACACACCGCAGTACTGTCTGCGCCATGAAACAGGCACGGAAATTGAAGTGATAAACTTCATTTTATCCTTATATTCCTGCTTAATGCTGTCATAAAGAGGCATAACTACACGGCAGCCTATAAGCCTTTTTCTGAGGGCAACAGGCAGAGAGCCTGCTACATCACCCAGTCCGCCTGAAGCCATAAATGGTAATGCTTCAGATGCAACATATAATACTTTCATTCTCTAAATACCTCCTAAATTCTTGTGTCCTTTGACAGGCAGATAGGGAATGTTTCAGCGCCTGATAACTCAACACCATTCTTGATATTAACATTTTTATCTGCAATAACACAGGTGATTTTTGAATTTTCGCCGACAACTGTATCCTGCATAAGAATTGAATTTTTAACAACAGCACCCTTGCCGATTTTAACACCCTTGAAAATTATGCAGTTTTCAACCTGACCCTCAATAATACAGCCGTCTGCAACAAGGCTGTTTTTAAGCGATGACTCAACGCCGTAGATTGCAGGCATATCGTCACGTTCCTTAGTTGAAATCGTGTGCTTAAAGAGCTTCTTCCTGTTTTCTTTTTCAAGAATTGACATAGAAATATCATAATAGCTCTGTACTGAATCAATAGTACCCACAAAGCTGTCAGTTGCATCAAATGCATGAATTTTAAGCTTATCAACATTTGACATAATAATATTTCTCTGATAAGAAATTTCGTTCTTTGAATGAGCAGCAGAAACAAGATTTTCAAGCAGATATTTTTTCATAATCATAACATTACAGGAATAGAAAACATCCTCGTCAGTATCCTTGTCAAGACTCATTTCAGTAATTCTGCCGTCAGCATCAACCTTATCAAAGCAGAGCACTGAGCCGATATTTTTAGGCATTTTGCCCTTAACACCGAGAATTGTGATATCAGCACCGCTCTCCTCATGTACATTGAATAAATCATTATAATCTGTTGACAGAATATGGTTGCAGTCACTCATTAAAACATAGGTCTGATTTGACTGATTAAGAAAGCCCATATTGCCATAGATTGCGTCAATTCTGTTGCCCCACATTTTTGCACTGCCCAGTGAAAAAGGAGGAAGAAGATACAGACCGTCATTTTTTCGGTTTAAATCCCATGGCTTGCCTGTGCCGACATGGTCCATAAGTGACTGGAAGTTTGCATTTGTAACAACGCCGATTTTAGCAACACCGCTGTCAACCATATTTGAAAGCGGAAAATCAATAAGACGATAGCGTGAACAGAATGGAACTGAACCCATAGTTCTCATAGCAGTAAGGCTGTCGAGAGCCTCCTCGTGAATATTCGCAAAAACAATACCTAATACTTTTTTACCGTTCATTACAATCAAACCTCCTCTCCCGATTTAATCATTACCCCCGGTGCAACATACTGCCCCTTGGTAATTTTAGCACCTGAACCGATAACAGGAATTCCCCAGTCCTCGGGATTTTCAAGCATCTCAGGAATTTCGCCGACCTTGGCATCCTCCTCAATCACTGCATTTTCAGCAACAATTGAATAATAAACCTTAGCACCCTTTTTAATGGTGGCACCCGGCATAACAACACTGTATCTTATATCAGCATCCTCCTCAACTGTAACATTTGAGGAAATAACGCTGTAATCAACATTACCCTCAATCTCACAGCCCTCGCTGATTGATGAATTTTCAACAACAGCATTTTTGCCGATATAATGAGGCGGAGCAAGCGGATTTCTTGAATAAATTCTCCAGCTTGTGTCACTTAAATCAAGGTCAACATTAGGATTGATAATATCAAGGTTAGCCTCCCACAGAGAGTCGATTGTGCCTACATCCTTCCAGTAGCCCTTGAATGGGAACGCAAACATACGCTCACCTGCATCAAGCATTGTAGGGATAATGTTTTTACCAAAGTCATTTGCTGAGCCTTCAGTATTTTCATCCTGAATCAAATATTTTTTAAGTTTATCCCAGCTGAATACATACACACCCATAGATGCTTTATTGCTCTTAGGCTCTGCAGGCTTCTCAGCAAACTCATAGATTTCATCGTTATCCTTAGTTGCAAGAATACCAAAACGTGAAGCCTCTTCCCACGGAACCTCAAGCACTGCAATTGTGCAGGCAGCATCATTCTTTTGGTGGAAATCAACCATTTTAGCATAATCCATTTTATAAATATGGTCACCTGAAAGTATTACAACATACTCAGGGTCATATTTTTCAATGAAATTGATATTCTGATAAATTGCATTAGCAGTACCCTTATACCACTCTGCACCGCCGATTGCCTCATACGGTGACAGAATATGAATACCTCCGTGCTGTCTGTCAAGATCCCAAGGCTGACCGTTGCCGAGATAATCATTCAATTCAAGTGGCTGATACTGAGTCAGCACACCGACTGTATAGATACCGCTGTTAACGCAGTTTGAAAGCGGAAAATCAATGATTCTGTAATTACCGCCGTATGGTACTGCAGGCTTGGCAATATTTTTTGTTAAAACTCCAAGACGACTGCCCTGTCCGCCTGCCAAGAGCATTGCAACAACCTTATTTTTTTGTGCCATTTTTTATCTCCTTTGATTTATTTGTTGTTTTTGTATTTTTAGCGGTCTTCTTCGTTTCTGTCTTTTCAAGATAGATTGCCGAAAGTCCGCTAAGCTTAAGTCCGATACTTTCATCATAGCCATTCATAGGCTTATCCTTTGATTTATAAGTACCGGATAATCTTGCTTTTTCACCGCCGTACTTTGAAAGAGAGGTGTCAAAAATCGTTTTATATGTGCCCTTTTCAGGAACACCGATTCTGTACTCATCAAAGCTGTTAGGCGTAAAGTTGAACACTGCAATAATTTCCTTGCCTGCTTTATCAATTCGTCTGAAGGCAATAACTGAATTTGCATTGTCCTCGCTGGAAATCCACTGGAAGCCCTCCCAGCTGTAATCAACCTGCCACAGTGCAGGTGTTTTTTTATAGAATTTATTAAGCTCTCTCGTGAAATCCTGCAGTTTTTTATGCTTGTCATAATCAAGCAGCAGCCAGTCAAGACCCTGCTTATAATTCCACTCAATAAACTGACCAAACTCACTGCCCATAAACAAAAGCTTTTTGCCGGGATGAGCAAACATATATGCAAGAAACAGCTTGATACCGCTGAATTTCATATCATAATCGCCCGGCATTTTGTTAATAAGACTTGCTTTGCCGTGAACAACCTCATCATGACTTATAGGCAGAACAAAATTTTCACTGAAAGCATAGAAAAAGCTGAAAGTAATACAATTATGATTGCCCTTTCTGAACAGAGGATCCATAGATGTATAGCGAAGCATATCGTTCATCCAGCCCATATTCCACTTAAAATTAAAGCCAAGACCGCCGATGTTAGTCGGCATTGTTATCATAGGCCATGCCGTTGACTCCTCGGCAATCATCATAACCTCGCCGTGCTCTTTAAACATTGCGCAGTTAAGCTCCTTGAAAAATTCAACAGCCTCAAGATTTTCTCTTCCGCCGTGCTTATTCGGTATCCATTCACCGTTTTCCCTGCCATAGTCAAGATAAAGCATTGACGCAACAGCATCAACTCGCAGTCCGTCAAAATGGAACTTGTCAACCCAGTACATTGCAGATGAAATAAGGAAGGATTTAACCTCATTTTTACCATAGTCAAATACCCTTGTGCCCCATTCCTTATGTTCGCCCTTTTTAGGGTCTGAATATTCATAAGTGCACTCGCCGTCAAACTCATAAAGACCATATGCATCCTTAGGGAAATGTGCAGGCACCCAGTCAAGAATAACACCTATATCAGCCTTATGACAGCAGTCAATGAAATACATTAAATCATCAGGTGTACCGTAACGTGATGTGGGGGCAAAATAGCCTGTTACCTGATAGCCCCATGAGCCGTCAAAGGGATATTCCATAATCGGCAGCATTTCAATGTGAGTATAGCCCATATCCTTTACATACGGAACAAGCTCATCTGCCATTTGCCTGTAGGAAAGAAAATCACCATTTTCGTGCTGCTTCCATGAGCCGAAATGAATTTCGTAAATATTGACAGGCTTTTCAAGAATATTGCTGTTTTTGGTTTTATCATACCATTTTTTATCAGTCCATTTATATGGCTCACTATGATAAACCTTTGATGCAGTACCCGGTCTTGTTTCTGCATGGAAAGCATAGGGGTCAGCCTTCATAATAACAGAGCCTGCTTTTGTTCTGATTGCATATTTATAACAATCATACTGCAGAACTCCGTCAATAACAGCCTCCCATATACCGGGTGAAATCTCCGTCATAAAATCGGCATCCTCGTCCCAGTGATTGAAATCGCCTGAAACAGAAACAGCCGCAGCATGCGGTGCCCAGACCCTGAACACAAAGGTGTCACCATTAATTTTATGACAGCCGAAAAATTCATATGCCTTATAATTTTTTCCGCTGTGAAAAAGATACAGCGGAAACTCATATTCTTTTTTCAATTCCTCCATTTTTTCATCTCCTTCAGTACTGAAAAATCATTGAATTAAAACCTCATTCAACAAACAAATTACATAATTATCC
>DBFOUY010000105.1:0-10506 GCA_048365975.1 Eubacterium sp. | reverse complement strand
CGGAAAAAAGGTTAAGGCTGAGGATATAAGTAAATGCAGTCAGCGAATCAAGGAAAAATGCGGCAAAGCTCCTACAATATTCAGGTGCCCGGGCGGTATGATTACGTCTGTTATAAAGGAGCAGTGTAAAAAAGAGGGAATGCCGATTGCTTACTGGTCAGTTGATACTGAGGACTGGAAATCAAAAAATCCTGATAAAATTTATGAGGCAGTCAATAAGCAGGTTTATGATGGTGCAATAATTCTTATGCACGACATTTATCCTACTACTGCCGAGGCTGTCAGGAAGATTGTTCCTAAGCTGATTGAGGACGGTTATCAGATAGTTGGTGTCAGCGAAATGCTTGCAGTTAAGAATGGTGAAATGCCTACTCCCGGTGAGCAGTATGTTGACTACAAAACAATCAATAACAATACCTGATATATTCAGAAAAACAAGAACGGCGAACATTGTTCGCCGTTCTTGTTTTATGTAATATTTTATAATACTGCTTTTAGGAATTGCTGAAGTCTTGCATCCTTAGGTGCTGTGAAAAGCTCCTCAGGCGGTGCTTCCTCAACAATATATCCGCCGTCCATAAACAGTACTTTGTCAGCAACCTCACGTGCAAAGCCCATTTCGTGTGTAACAACAACCATTGTCATACCTTCTTTTGCAAGGTCTTTCATAACCTGCAGAACCTCACCGACCATTTCAGGGTCAAGTGCAGAGGTTGGCTCGTCAAAAAGCATTACCTTAGGATTCATAGCAAGGGAGCGGACAATTGCAGCTCTCTGCTTCTGACCGCCTGAAAGCTGTGAGGGGTAGGCATTTGCCTTATCCTCAAGACCGACACGTGACAAAAGCTCCATTGCTTTCTTTTTAGCCTCATCCTTGCTCATTATTTTCAGATTAACAGGAGCAAGTGTAATGTTTTCAAGAATTGTCTTGTTATTGAACAGATTGAAATGCTGAAAAACCATTCCCATATGCTGTCTGACCTTATTGATGTCACACTTTTTGTCGGTAATGCATTCACCGTCAAAATATACGTCACCGCTTGTGGGAGTTTCAAGTAGGTTAAGACATCTTAAAAATGTGCTTTTTCCGGAGCCTGACGGACCGATAACTACGATTTTTTCGCCCTGCTTGATTTCATAATCAATGCCCTTTAATACGTGGTTATCACCGAAGCTTTTCTCTAAATTACATACCTTTATCACTTTTTCTCAGACTCCTTTCCATAAGCTTAACGAATATTGAAATGATTACAACAAGAACAATATAAATCAATGCCATTACAATATAAGGCACCATAAACTCATAGCTGTTTGAGCCGATACGGTTAAATGCAACATAAAGGTCGGTTGCACCTACAAAGCTTACAACTGATGTTTCCTTGATAAGTGAAATAAATTCATTGCCAAGGGTAGGCAGAATATTTTTGACTGCCTGCGGAATGATAATTTTCATCATAGTTGTTGAATAGCTTAAGCCGACAGCACGTCCGCCCTCCATCTGACCGGGGTCAACAGAAAGGATGCCTGCTCTCATAATTTCAGATATGTAAGCACCTGAGTTCATACCGAATACAGCAACTGCAACTGCAACGGAGTTAAGATTAAGTGACATAAGCGGCATCAGTACATAATAGAATACAAGAAGCTGAACAACAATAGGTGTTCCTCTGAAAAGGCTGACATATAAGCCTGCAATTTTATCAAGAATTTTTACAATTATATTATTTTTCGGAAGTACTCTTATTGTAGCAAGCACTGTACCGATAACAATACCGATAATTAAGCCCAGCACTGCAATTATGCAGGTGTTTTTAAGACCGAGCAGTACAGTGTTATAAGCACCGTGATTAATAAAAAAGTCATAAAAGACTTCTACTTTTTTACCAAAATTCATAATTAAATACCTTATAAAAAATACCTCACCCTATTTAGGTGAGGTATTATATTGTTGTTTGTTAAGCTACTGCGTTGATAGCAGTTGTAATTGCTGAAGCAGGAGCAGCGTCAATGATTACATATTTTACATTACCATTGATTAAATCCTGTACAGCAAGTGAACCATTGTCATAACCAACGAATGTTGCAGGAAGTTTTTCAAAGCCGAAATCTGCTGAGCCTTCAACATAGTACTGACCTGTTGTGCCGTTCTGTCCGCCAATTTTTGCTGATGCATCAAGAGCGTTGAGAATCTTATCAACATCTGCCTTGGTCTGGCAAGCATCAAATGTTGTGTCGTCACCCTTAACAACCACTCTCTGTGATGCTGCATAGTATGAATTTGAGAAGTTAACCTGAGCAGCTCTGTCTTCTGTTACAGTAAGACCTGCAGCAGCAATGTCAGCCTTGCCCTGCTGAACTGAAAGAACAACAGCCTCAAATTTCATATCCTTAATAACAAGCTCTTTGCCGAGTGAATCTGCAAGTGCCTTAACAACTTCCATATCAATTCCGTAGAACTGGTCGCCCTTTTTGAACTCGAATGGCTCAAACTCAGCATTTGTAGCAACAACAAGCTGATCCTTTGATGCATCCTCAACTGCTGAGGTAACACCTACAGGCTCGCCGTCACCGAAATAGTGAGTACAGATTTCATCAAATGTGCCGTCCTTTAAGATTTTGTCAATGAACTCGTTTGTTTTGGCAAGAAGCTCTGCATCTTCCTTGTTTACACCGAGAGCGTATACCTCGTCTGAAAGGTCAATGTTAACTACCTTTACTTTTTCTGTTGTCTTATTAGCAGCATCATCTGCATTTTTTGAACAGCCTGCAAATACTGCAGCAGCCATTAAAGCAGCAAGAACAACAGCTAAAATTCTTTTTGCCATTTTCATTTTTTCTTCCTCCGAATTTTATGTATTTAACAAATAAATAAGACAAGGGCAGGTTACCCTTGTCCTTTGATTTAATTTAGCATAATTACTTTATAAAGTCAATAAATACGCAGTAAATCATTGCATAATTATACGCCAAATGTATAATTAATCAGCGTTTGCAAGCCATTCATATTCAGGAACATAAATTCTTGTTTTGTCCCATGGATCGCCGTCAATATGGCGGATAAGCCATACATAATACATTTCATATCCTGGAGCAGTTACCTGCTGATGTGCATTTCCGCCTCTTATGCAAAGGCAGGTGCCGTTTTCAGTTTTGTAAGGTGTGTCACCCTCAAAGCCTGCACCGAATCCTTCAGGATGGTCAAACTGATAATAGTACAGCTCAGGCTGCGGATGATGGTGAGGGGGATAGCTTGACCAGCGACCGGGCTGATTGAAAACCTCACCCATAACCATATTTGAATAAGGAGCATTGTCAAGGTCAAACATTGTTGATACAATTCTGTGACCTGTGCCGTTCCACTGACCCTTGCCGAATTCCTGATAAAGACAGTTGTCAGGATTATAGAATACAGGCTCCCATGTTTTCTCATTGTCTGTCATCTGCACAAGCACCTCGCTGTCACAAAGAGCAGTAACGGATGCCTTTGTACCCTTGCAGAAATGCACTGCATAAGGTGTTTTCTCAAAAGGATTTTCTCTCTGACAATCTTCATTAATGCTGTCAGCTACAGTAAAGTTCACCTTTCCTGAAAGCAGAAGGATTGCACATTCATTTTTCTCCTCAAGAATATTGAGTACTTCGCCCTGCTTCAGCTTTTTAACATAAATATCCATTAACATATCACTATTAATGCCGTTCATTTCGCAAAGAACCTTTTTGCCGTTTTCATCATAGTCAGGCTTGAATAACATTTGTTTCTCTCCTTATTTTGAAATTTTTTTAATATCCTTATTTTCACCCATAACAATAATATGCTGAGCCTTTGAGAAAATGTAATCAGGCGAGTTTATTGCAACGACCCTGTCACCATCCTTGTAGGCTATAACAGTAATGTTATGAATTTTTCTGACGTTGATATTTGCCAGTGATTTGCCTATCCATTTGTCAGGCGGAACAATTTCGTAAATTCCCGTATCATCACTAAGCTTGAAATAATCAAATATTGAAGTGTCATTATATTCGACAGCCATTCTGTAAGCATTGTCCCTTTCAGGGTAAATTACCTCATCAGCACCATTTTGCAGAAGGAATTTTTCGTGTATAAGTGATGATGCCTTTCCGATAACATAGCCTGCACCAAGCTCCTTAAGATAGCTTGTTACAACAAGACTGTCCTGAAAATCACCGATGCATACAAAAATATAATCATAATCCTTAACATTAAGTGCTTCAAGATTATTTTTAACTGTAAAATCACCGATTTCCGCCTCGGTAACCTTGTCGGCATAGGCATCAATAAGCGACTCGTCCTTGTCAACAAGCATTACATCGTTGCCCATATCGCAAAGGTATTCTGCAATGTGGTGACCGAATTTGCCTGCGCCGATTACTAAAATAGATTTCATTTTGACTCCTTTGCTTAAGTCAGGTCAACGATTCTGACTAACCAATCATAATATTGCCTGTAGGCTTTTTAGTTGTTGTTTTTTTGTTTGAGAATATAATTGAAAATGCAAATACAAGTGAGGTAATTCTGCCTATATACATCAGTATAATAATAACAATTTTTGGAATTGTATCAAGCAGGGGAGTTATCCCTGTTGTCATACCGACAGTGCCGATAGCTGATATACATTCAAAAAGAATGTGGGAATATCCGAAGCCCGGCTGGCAGATGTTTATAATTATAGCTGAAGTAAAAATTGCTGAAAAATTAATTGCAGTAATTGCAGCCGCTTTTCTTACGGCATCAAAGGTAATTCGTCTGCCGAAAACCTCAATATCTCTTTTGTTTCTCAGAGTTGATACAGCGCATAACAGCAGTATAACAGCGGTTATTGTTTTAACACCGCCTGCGGTAGAGCCTGATGAACCGCCTATAAACATAAGTGCATAGGTCATCATCATTGAAGCACCGCTCATTTCACCAACAGCAATACTGTTAAAGCCTGCTGTTCGTGGTGTAACACTGCAGAAAAATGCATTAAGCAGCTTTTGCCATACAGGCATATCAGCAAGGGTATTATTCCATTCAAGCATTGCAAATATAACAGTTCCGAGAGCAAGCAGTGCAAGGGTGGTAACAATTGTCAGCTTAGAATGCAGTGAAAATCTTTTGAATTTTGCTTTTCTTCTGTAAATATCGTCCCATACAATAAAGCCGATACCGCCGATAATGATTAATGCCGATATAGTGAGTATTATAACAGGATTATTATTTACAGTTATAAGTGATGAGCCTGCTTCAATTCTGCCGAGTACATCAAAGCCTGCGTTACAAAAGGCGGACACGGACAAAAATACAGAGGTGTATAAGCCGTTTTTAAATCCCATTTGTGGTATGAACTGTGTTGAGAGAATGACCGCTCCAAGCAGCTCAAACATTATTGTACCTGTTAGAACTGTGTTAACGAGTGATTTCATATCACCCTTATAAATTGTTCCTACACTTTCTCTAAGCAGCAGCTTTTCACGAAGGCTGACACGCTTTTTAACAAATCTTGACAGCATCGTCATTATTGTTATAAAGCCAAGACCGCCAATCTGAATGAGGCAGAGTATAACAATCTGACCAAACAGTGTCCATTTGCTGAAGGTATCATATACAATAAGCCCTGTTACACAGCTTGCAGATGTTGAGGTAAACAGTGCATCAAGAAAGGTAACATTACCTTCTTTTACTGAAACGGGCAGTGAAAGTAATACTGTTCCTGCAAGTATCAGCAGAATAAAGCTGAGTGCAACCATTTTAGGATAAGATGAATAGTAGTTTCTGCTTTTTATTCTTTTTGTTTTGTTTCCTTTGTTGCCCAAGGCAAAGCCTCCGATTTAATCGTTTTTTGAAGGGTGATAGTTGGGAACGATGTTCATAAGCTTTTCTCTTACGTTGTTTTCATCAATATCATTAAGGCTTTCAAGCATCGTTTCGAATTTTTTGTAGTCAATAACCATCGGCTGGTTAACAAATATTTTTTTATTCGCAGTTTTCTGCCTTGTTTCCATTTCCTCATCAAGTGAAAGCTCTTCATAAAGCTTTTCACCCGGGCGAAGACCGACAATTTTTATGCCGATTTCTTCAACAGTGTGGTTGGAAAGCTTGATAAGATTTTCAGCCAGATCCATAATTCTTACAGGCTGACCCATATCAAGAACAAATACCTCACCGCCTTTGGCAAGTCCGCCTGCCTGACAGACAAGCTGAGCAGCCTCGGGAATTGTCATAAAGTAACGTGTTATATCAGGGTGAGTTACACAGACAGGACCTCCTGCTTCAATCTGTTTTTCAAAAATCGGAATAACAGATCCGTGAGAACCAAGCACGTTTCCGAAGCGGACTGCCGCATACATAGTGTTGTCGCTTACCTCATTCATATACTGAATAATCATTTCGGTTATTCTTTTTGTGCAGCCCATAACATTTGTAGGATTGACTGCCTTGTCTGTTGAAAGTATAACCATTTTAGGAACCTTATATTTATCAGCGGTAACAGCAACATTGTATGTTCCGAATACATTGTTTTTTACTGCCTCACAGGGGCTGTCCTCCATTAAAGGAACATGCTTGTGTGCAGCGGCGTGGAACACAACATCAGGATGAAATTCTTCAAATATTTCATTGAGCCTGTTTGTATCTCGTACTGAGCCTATCCTTACCTGAATATTTATTTTTGTTCCATATTTATCCTTTAAATCATTTGCAAGTTCAAATGCACAGTTTTCATAAATATCAAAAATAATAATTGTTTTAGGATTATATCTTGCACACTGATTGCATATTTCCGCACCTATTGAGCCACCGCCGCCTGTTACAAGAATTGTTGTGTCAATAAGATATTTGCAGACAACTGTATCGAGCTTTATCTCCTCTCGCTCGAGCAGGTCGGCAATCTCAATCTTTCTGATATCATTGACAAAACTTCCGTTTTCTATGATTTCAGCCATTGATGGTGTGGTTTTTACTATTTTATTAGTTGATGCAGCTATTTTTATTATCTCATTTATTCTTTTTTTAGGAGCAGATGGAATACAGATAACTATTTCATCAATATCATATTCTTTAACAATTTCAGGTATTTCGTCAATATTTCCTACAATTTTTATACCATTAATTCTTTTTCCTCTTTTTGCAGGATTGTCATCAACTGCAACAACAGGTATGTATCTGTCAATAAGCTTATCCTTAATATGATCGATTACAGTATTGCTCATATAACCTGCACCTACAATCATAACTCTTTTAAGATTGCGCTGCTTTGATTTTGAAAGCTTAAGATTCATCTCGCTTTTTATTTCTCTTTTGAAAATAAGATATCCCAGTCTTGGAAGGCATAAGAAAAATGTAACAAATACAAAGTTGATGAAATATGCATAAACGGGCAGAATTTTGTAATCGTAGATTATATTGAATATTATTTTATCAACAAGATAAAGCAGAGTGGTATTGATAGCCGCAGACATCAGTGCAAGTGCTATTTCTCTCGGTCCTGCAAAGGTCCATACACTTTTGTAAAGACGCAACAGATAGTTTACTATAAAACCAAGTCCGATAGTGATGATTAAGTGATAAGCGTTAAAAAGTACATAGCTGTATTCTGAACTTCCTATCTTACCGCCGCTTACAATATAGCATATTATTGCGTTTGTGAAAGCGAAGAATGTGCCGTCAACGACAGCAAGAAGCCATTTTTTTATGATTCCTTCTAATTTCCTGTTTTTCTTTTTGTTTGTCAAATCTGAAAATTTTTCCATATCCTTTCCTCCTTATTAGTTATTTTTTCGTTTTTTAACAGTGTATATCATAATAATTGCTGATAAAAGAGCAGCAGTGACTGAAATAACTATGATTAAAAGCTGTCTGTTATGAATTAAAACCTCAAGATTAATTCCCGCTTTTGTAAAAAGGCTGTTGCTGTCTGAAATTTCAGACTCTTCAATATTGATTGATGATGTGGTTTCAGGTGTAAGTGCTGTTACTTTACCGACAGCTTCTCCGACAGTTACACTGCACTGGTTATATATATCGTTATTTGCACATACAACTACTGTTGCACTGCCTTTTCCCACAGCAGTGATATCACCATTTGCTGAAACATCAATTATTCCTTCTTCATCGCAGAAATATTCAACAACAGCTCTTGTATTTTTCGGTTCAATTGAGTAATCAAGCTGAACAGTGTCACCTACTTTTAATTCGTAGCTTTCGCTTGCAAGACTGAGTTTTTTCACCTTTTTTATTTCAGATGTTTTTTCAGCAGCAGTGATTGTTGTTTTTTCTGTTGTTGAGCTTTTGTTCCTTTTTGTTTCGGTTTTTTTATTTGTTGTTTTGGGAGCAGTATTCTTTTCGGCGGTGGTTTTATTACTGCTTCCTACTGACGCTTTTGAAAGCTCGGGAGTGCCGTAGCCCATAATAGCACTTATATTATTATACGGTTTTGTTCCGCTTGCTGTGTATTCTCTTGCTTTGACCTGCCCTGAGCAGTTGCCCTCAACAGTGTAAACAGTGCTGCCTGATATGTAATCAACAATGCCGACGTGCTGAGAGGAGCCGTTACCGCTCCAGTCAAAAAATACAAGATCGCCCGCCTTTGGTGTATATCCGTCACCACGCTTGTGATATCTGCCTTTGTTTTCATACCAGCTTATCATACTGTTGCAGTTACCGCCTGAGGGAATGACATTGCCGTAAAGGCTTGTCCCGAGGCTTTTGTCTGTCTGATTATAGCACCAGAGCACAAAAGTTGTGCACCAGCCGCCCTGATAGCCGTACCATTCACCGTATTTGGAATAGGTTGAGGTACCTGTATATCCGACTTCAGCAGATGCAACAGAAACTATTTTATTCCTTATCTGCCCCTCGTCAGCAGCTTCTGCAGTTATGGGGGAGAGCAGTGCCGCCGTAATAATTATTACAGCCATCAGCACACGCAGGGCTTTAAGCTTTATCATACATTCACCTCTTATGAGCAGAAGACATAATCACCTATTGTTTATTATACAAATTCTATCAAAAAAGTCAATTATTTTTATATTACAGTAATTATTTAATTTATTATTTATTTAAGGTTGAAAATGGTTACCTTATATTGTAAAATATAAATGGAATTAAAGCATTTTTTGATTGGAGAGGGAACTATGGAAAAATTAAAGCAATGCACACTTGAGCATGTTACGCCTGAGGAGGTTGGTGTTGACAGTTCGGTAATAACTGCTTTTTTAGATGAAATTAATGAGAAGGGTCTGGGACTCCAAAGTTTTACTGTTGTCTGTCATGACAAGGTTTGTGCCCAGGGATTTTTCAAGCCATATAATGCAGACACTCCTCACGTGCTTTATTCAATGAGCAAGTCGGTTACATCAACAGCAGTCGGTTTTGCTGTAAGTGAGGGTCTGCTCAGTCTTAACGACAGAGTGGCGGAATTTTTCCCTGAATATCCTATGAGCAAGCGTCCTTTTAACAGAATGCTTACTATACGTATGCTTCTCACAATGCACAGTGACAAGCTTATTACCGTGCTTGATGAAAAGGGTCAGAAGGATTGGATTGCTAATTTTATGGGTGCAACCTTTATTCTGCCTCCGAATACAAAATTCAATTATATTTCAGAGAATACATTTATGCTTTCCGCTATTATTTCAAGGGTAACAGGTATGAGCGTTTTAGATTATCTTTATCCGAGAATGTTTGAACCGCTTGGTATTGAAAAGCCCTTCTGGGAAACCGATGGTGCCGGCAATAATGCAGGCGGATGGGGACTTTATATGAAGAGTGAGGACCTTGCCAAATTCTTTTTACCATATATTCACGGCGGAAAATGGATTGACGGAACTCAGCTTGTGCCTGAAATCTGGGTTAAGGAAGCTACAAGAAAGCAGGTTAATTCCGTACGTGACGGATATATTGATAATATGGAGGGCTACGGCTATCAGTTCTGGAGAAATCCTATTGCCAACAGTGCACGAGCTGACGGTCTTTTCGGTCAGAGGTGTTTCCTGTTCCCTGATTATGACGCACTTGTTGTTCTTAATTGCGGTGAGGCTGAGGACTACAAGGTTATGAAGGTTTTCTGGAAATACTTTCCGCAGTGCTTCGGCTATGAGCCTCTGCCTGAAAATAAGCAGGCTTATGATAAGCTTATTGAAACTATTGACGGCTGCCATGTTGAAGAACTTCCTGCAACTGAAAGAAATGCGGAAATGGAGCAGAAGATTTCAGGCAGGCTTATTAAGTGTAAAACCTCTGAGTTTGTTTCGGTGGTTACAATTTCAATTACACAGATGCTTTACAATAAACCCGGTGAAATTAATGAAATGAAGCTTACATTTGATGATGATAAGCTGCTGTTCTACTGGAAAGAAAAGGAATATGAAAACACTATTGAGGTTGGTCTTGACGGTGAATACGGAGTTTCAGAAATAACTCTTGGCGATTTGCATTACCATACATATTCAAAGGCTGCATGGCAGGAGGACGGCACTCTTAAGCTGTGGATCAGACCTATTGGAAAC
>DBFOUY010000104.1:0-4927 GCA_048365975.1 Eubacterium sp. | reverse complement strand
GAATGGTATATTGATTTTGCTGCTCTTTCCGTCAGCTGACAATACATTAATCTGAATTGTTCTCTTTGATTTAACATTGCTTTTAACAGCAGTTTTCTGAGGATTAACGCTCCCCTGTTCATTCATAAGCTCATCAATTGTTACTCCGAAAATTCCTGCTATTTTGGGCAGCAGTGAAATATCAGGACAGGCAGCATCATTTTCCCATTTAGAAACAGCCTGAGGTGAAACACCAAGCATATTTGCAAGTTCCTCCTGAGTAAGATTGTTTTTCTTTCTCAGCTCAGATATATTTTTACCTAAGTTCATATGTATCACCTCCTGCTTTACAAGTCCTGTATTTTCTTTTCGTTCCATACCGAACATAGAATCAACTCCTTTATATTTAGTAATTTCATCCTACATCCGGCGTGGAAAAATAACAATAACGCATCGGTTGTTCTGTCAACTATCGGTTGAAAAAGCACTAAACTATCAGTTGAACGGCTATAAAACAGTCATAATTTCGGTTAAATCACTGCATTTTGCAAGGAGAAAGCTGTCTGTTCCCTCCTCGCCCTGCCACAAATCAGGCACCATAATAACCTGCAGTCCTGCACGGTGAGCAGACAAAAGACCGTTTTTTGAATCCTCAACAGCAACACAATCGGAAGGTTTTTCATTCAGCTTTTCACAAGCCTTTAAATAAATATCAGGCTCAGGCTTTGATTTTTCAACCATATCACCGCAGACAACTGCATCAAAATATTTTTCAATATCCTTTTCCTTTAAATGGTGATAAACACTCTGCGAATGTGTGGAGGATGCAAGTGCAATCTTGTATCCACTATTTTTCAGATAATCAAGTATTTCAAAAAGCCCCTGCTTTTCAGGAACACCATATGTATTAAAATAATTATAGGAGTATTCTCTGCCTGTCTGCTTGAATTTCACAGCATCGAAATTATCACCGAATTCAGATCTCAGAATTTCGATTGCTTTTTCAGCCTTCATACCAAGAGTTTTCAGCACCATATAACCTGCCTTACCGACACCCATAAGCTCGCCTGCATAGTCCCACGCCTTCATACAAACGCTTTCGGTATCAAACAGAACACCATCCATATCAAAAACTACTGCTTTCATAACTACCTCACATATAATAAAACCAGTCGGCAGAGGGATAACCTTTGCCGACTGAAAAATTTATTTTGCCATTTCTGCTCTTGCTTCCTTGATACGCTGAACAAAGAGCTTGCCTGTTTCGGTAATCTTGTCGTAGTCACCTGTTTTAGCACCTGCAATCAATGATGAGCCTGCACCGCAAGCAATTGCACCTGCTTTAATCCAGTCCTTGACATTGTCAACATCAACACCGCCTGACGGCATCATAACCGCATTAGGAATAGGACCATGAATATCCTTAATGAATGCAGGACCTGCAATGTCACCTGGGAACACCTTAAGCACATCTGCACCGCACTCCATAGCGTGAACAGCTTCAGTAGGAGTATAAATGCCTGGCATTGAAGGAACGCCGTAGCGGTTACAGGTTTTAACAGTTTCAGGGTCAAAATAAGGTGAAACAATATATTCAGCACCTGCAAGAATTGCGATACGTGCAGTTGCAGCATCCATAACTGTGCCTGCACCGATGATGATTTCACCTGAATTATACTTTGCCTTCATAGCTTCAATAAGCTTGTCAGCGTGAGGAACAGTAAAGGTAAGCTCAATAGCAGCAACACCACCTGCAATACAAGCGTCTGTAATTTTTTCAGCCTGCTCAATTGATGTTGCACGAACAACAGCAACAATACCAACCTCCTGAATTTTTGCTAAGGTTTCAATTTTATTAGCCATAATATTTCTCCTGTAATAATTATGAATTATTTTATATTAATATAGATTTATTAAAGTAATCCGAATTTTACATATAACGCAGCATAACGGAAAAAGACGTGATTTATAAAATCAGTGGATTTTTTCGTCAGGCAAGGCTTTTGGAAAATTATGTCGACGGAAGCATACATTAAGTATGTGACCGAGCAGAATTTTTCATATAACGAAGCATAACGGAAAAAGACACGATTTTATCTTTGTACACGAGCACTTGCACCATTAACCTTTGCCTCAACCTCTTTGAGTGATGCCATACTTGTATCACCGGGAGTGGTCATTGCAAGGGCACCATGAACAACGCCGTAATTAACAGCCTTCTGTGCATCCTGATAAGTCATTAAGCCGTAGATAAGACCTGATGCAAAGCTGTCACCGCCGCCGACTCTGTCAAGAATTTCAAGAGCAGGAAATTCCATTGATTTATAAATCTGACCATCTGCCCAGCAGATTGCCTTCCAGTCATTAACTGTAGCAGTTTTAACTGTTCTGAGAGTTGTAGCAATAACCTTAAAGTTAGGGTAAGCCTTTGTAACAGTTTCAATCATTTTATAATAGCCATCCATATTAAGCTCTTTAAGGTCGGCATCATTACCCTCAACCTCAAAGCCGAGAGATGCTGTGAAATCCTCTTCGTTACCTATCATAACATCAATATACTTGGCGATTTCCTTATTGACCTCCTGAGCCTTTGCCTGACCGCCGATATCTTTCCAGAGTGACGGACGATAGTTAAGGTCATAGGAAACGATTGTGCCATATTCTTTAGCCTTTTTAACAGCCTCAATAACAACCTCAGCGGCAGTTTCTGAAAGAGCAGCATAAATACCGCCTGTGTGAAGCCAACGAACACCGAGCGTACCGAAGATATAATCCCAGTCAATATCACCGGGTTTAAGCTTTGATGCGGCAGTATTGCCTCTGTCAGATGCACCGACAGCACCACGGATACCAAAACCACGCTCTGTGAAATTGATACCGTTTCTTACTGTTCTGCCGATACCGTCAAATGGCATCCATTTAATAAGTGATGTATCAACACCGCCCTGAAGAATCAAATCCTCCATAAGATAGCCGATTTCATTTTCTGCAAAAGCAGTAACAACACCTGTGTTCAAGCCGAAGCATCTGCGAAGTCCACGTGCAACATTGTATTCTCCGCCGCCTTCCCATGCTCTGAATGAGCGTGCAGTCTTTATTCTTCCCTCGCCCGGGTCAAGTCTGAGCATAATTTCGCCCAGTGAAATTTCATCAAATTTACATTCTTCTTTTGGTCTTAATTTTAAATCCATAGCTATACCTCACAAAATTAAAAATTAAAATATTTAATCGCATTGTTATAACATATTCCCTGAACAATCTCTTTAAGAATGTCCTCATCATAGGCATACCAGCCGTCCTCAACCCATCTGCCGAGGAGTGCACACATAATACGTCTGAAATATTCGTGCCTGCCGTAAGAGGTGAAGGAGCGTGAATCGGTTTCCATACCCACAAATTTGCCGAGCACACCAAGATTGCCAAGGGTTTTCATCTGATTAGTCATTCCGTCCATTGTATCAAGGAACCACCATGCAGGACCAAACTGAATTTTTGATTCAGCATCTGAGCTCTGGAAATTGCCAAGCATAGTGCCAAGCACTGTATTATCCTTATCGTTAAGATTAAACAGAATAGTTTTCGGCAACTTATTCTTAACATTGAGTGCATCAAGAAATCTTGACAAAGGCTGTGCAACCTCACAGTCGCCGACTGAATCAAAACCTGTGTCAGCACCGATTTTATTAAACATCAGTGTATTATTATTTCTCATAGCACCGATATGAATTTCCATAGCCCAGCCAAGCTCACTATATTTCTCACCGAGTGCCAGCAAAATAGGAGTTCTGTACTTATCACACTCAGCAAGAGTAATTTTTTCACCCTTCATTGCACGGCAGAAAATCTCATCAATCTCATCATCCGATGCAACAGAATAAGGTGGATAGTCAAATGCCTGATCTGACACCTTACAGCCAACGCTGTCAAAATAATCAACCCTTTTAAGAAGAGCGGTAATAACATCCTTATAGCTGTTGATTTCAACTTCAGCAGCCTCTTCAAGAGATTTGATATAATCAGCAAAGCCGTCAAGATGAGCATTAAGTGCCTTGTCAGGTCTGAAGGAAGGAAGCACCTTGCAGTCAAAGCCCTGAACATCCTTCAAAAGCTTATGATATTTCAAATCATCAACAGGGTCATCAGTAGTGCATACTACCTTGACATTACTTTTCATTATAAGACTCTGAGGTCTGAAATCACCTTTTTTGATTGCCTCATTTGCTTTATCAAAAATTTCATCGGCGGTTTTTGCATTCAGCGGTGTATCTATACCAAAATAACGCTGAAGCTCAATATGTGCCCAGTGATAGAGCGGATTTCCGATACAATACTGCAGTGTATAAGCAAATTTCTGAAACTTTTCTCTGTCTGTTGCATCACCTGTGCAATACCTTTCCTCCACACCACAGCTTCGCATTGCACGCCATTTATAATGGTCACCTGACAGCCACAGCTCGGTTATGCTTTCAGGCGACTTATTCTCAAAAATCTCTTTAGGATTCAAATGACAATGATAATCGCAGATAGGCATATTTTCAGCAAAATCGTGAAAAAGCTTTTTTGCAGCATCAGTATCAAGCAAAAAATCCTTATCCATAAATTTTTTCATATAACACTCCTGTTATTGTGACAAGTCCTGAAGTAAACAGGATTAAATGCTTGTCACTATATATAATATCCAAATTTTTGCAGTTTAATTATATACCTATATTATTTTCATTGCAATAATAAATGTTGCATAAAATTTATTGTTGTGATAAATTATTTATATACATTTTGTGAAAAGAGGTAATATTATGAAATATGAAATTAAAGGAACACCATTCCCGGCAGTAATATGCTACCTTGATGCAGGTGAGCAGATGATTACCGAGGGCGGCGGAATGAGCTGGATGAGCCCGAATATGAAAATGGAAACTACCACAAACGGCGGCTTAGGCAAAGCAAT
>DBFOUY010000103.1:0-18505 GCA_048365975.1 Eubacterium sp. | reverse complement strand
GACTGCAAGGAGGATTTACTTGACAAAAACTGGCAAAGACTTATACTCACTCATCTTTATGAAAAAACACATATCGGAGTACTGACAGGCTCTCCTGTAACTGATATGGAAATAACACTTGTATCAGGCAAAGCTCACGCAAAGCATACCGAGGGCGGCGATTTCAGGCAGGCAACATACAGGGCAGTAAGACAGGGTCTGCGTTCTGCCAACTCTATCCTCCTTGAGCCTATATATGAATACACATTAGAGGTGCCAAGCGAAAATATCGGCAGAGCAATGACAGATATTCAGCGAATGCACGGAAGCTTCAATGCTCCTGAAACTATCGGTGACTGCTCAGTTATTACAGGAACTGCACCTGTTTCAACAATGTATGATTACTCACGAGAGGTTATACAATACACCCACGGCAAAGGCAAGCTTATTTGTTCATTAAAGGGCTATGAGCCGTGTCATAATACAGATGAGGTTGTTGAAAACATAGGATATAATTGTGACGGAGATATAGACAACCCCTGCGACTCGGTTTTCTGCTCTCATGGTGCAGGCTATAACGTTAAGTGGAACGAGGTTAAAAGTCATATGCATCTGCCAAGTGCATTAACTACTCCAAAAAGTGATTATACTCAAAGTGCAAAAACAACTTTTTCAAAATGCAGGGATAAAGACAATCTCTTTGCACTTGATAAGGAGCTTATGCAGATTTTTGAGCAGACCTACGGACCTATAAAAAATCGTTCAAATAATCCGAGTCAAAATCATTTCACCTTTACCAAAAGCAATGAAAATAAAACAGACAACAAAAAATATAAATCATCACGTGTTCTAAAATACGACGGCAAAGAATACCTTCTCGTTGACGGCTACAATGTAATTTTTGCCTGGGATGATTTAAAGGCACTTGCCAAGGATAACATAGACGGTGCAAGAAATACTCTCATAAATATCCTGTGCAACTATCAGGGTTATAAAAAATGCGAGGTCATTCTTGTGTTTGATGCCTACAAGGTCAAGGGCAGCACAAGAGAGGTTGAAAAGGTAAACAATATCAATATTGTTTATACCAAAGAGGCTGAAACCGCCGATATGTATATTGAAAAGGTGTCCCACCAGCTGGCAAAAAACAACAGAGTAAGAGTTGTCACCTCAGATGCACTTGAACAGCTTATAATCCTTGAGGGCGGTGCTCTGCGTGTTTCATCAAAGGAATTTTACTTTGAAATCAAGCAGGCTGAAGATGATATAAGAAATATAATATCAGAAACATATTAAAAAAGCTCAATAATAAATGTAACTCTTACATCTATTATTGAGCTTTAAAATATACCCAGACTATTTAATATTTTTGCCATTCTTCTTTTAATATTGCGTATTGATACTTGTCACACCACTCATTATTTAATGCACTATTGCCTCGATATGATTTAACAAAATGTGCCTCTCGGCGCATACCAATTTTTTCCATTATTCTCCAAGAACCTTTATTTAAAGTGTTGCAATCAGCAATAATACGTCGCAGCTTTAATATATCAAAACCTAAATGTAAAAGTGTTTTTCCTATTTCCGTACCATATCCCTGACGCCAATAATTTCTATGTATTTCCCAAGCCAACTCAGCAGGATCTCTGTCCGTATAGTACAATTCACAAGAACCAATCAAAGCATTATCATCCTTGCGTACTACTGCATATCTGAAATTAATACAATTATCTTGCTCTGCACACTCTATCGCCCATTCTAAATACCGATGAGCCTCTTCTTCTGTTTTAGGGTCACTTGAACGATATTTCATATTTTCAATATTACTCAGCCAATCATAAACAACAGAAAAATCATTTTGATTGAATTTTCTGAAAAACAATCTTTCTGATTCAAGTTCAATATATTCCATTCTAACCTCTGTATATATCACGTTTTCTTAATAAAACTAATTCTTTTAAACACTCTAATTCATCAATATTCGGATTTATAAATCTAAATGTTGTTCGGCAAACATTACTGTATTGACTGCCGAATATCTGCTTGTTTGTTCCGCCCTTGCAGGCACCGCACTTTTCACAAATATCAATATGGCTGACAGCAATACTTTTCAAATCTTCAGGCAAATAACTATTGCTATACCAGTCAGAATTACTATCATCAGTCCATATGGTGAACGGATAAAATTTCTCCTCATCACCTGAACCATTTACTAATATGTAACAAACAAATTCATTTTTATACTTTACATAGAAATACTGCTGATTTTCCCAATAACCACCTGCTTTTTCAAACAACATTCCGTTATCTTTTAAAAACTCAAAAAATTCCAAGACAGTATTTTTCAGTTCCTTGTCAGGACATTCACCCGAATTACAGCCGCTGTAGCTATTGTTTCCAGAGCAAAGACAGCAAGCAAGACCACATCTGGCAATACCAAGTTCTCTTTTCACAGCACTTACCTCTTTTATTTATCCATCTGTATAATACCATATGCAAAAATAAATGTCCACATACAAAAAAACACAGAAACTATGTTCTGTGTTTTTACTTTATACGTTATTGCTTTGGTTGTCCCTTATCAGCATAATTCCCTGAAGAATGATAAGCACAAAAGCAAAAATCTTTATCGCTATTGACACTATTTCAAGTATGTTTGAAATTTCTCTGAATGATGATAATAATTTTAAAGTATTCAATTTTTTCATACTACACCTCCAGCAACACAGCATGAGCAATGCCCGGGATTGTATTCCCTTGCTTGCTGGATGTAGGCGACATTAATGCACCCGTTGCTACAAATAAAACCCTGCTCAACCTGCCCTTTTTCATATTTTTTATAATATGAGAGCATAAAACAGATGCACTGCATCCGCAGCCTGAACCGCCCGAATTAACGTCCTGCTCCTCAAGATTAAAAATCATTTTTCCGCAGTCATTATGATAAGCACGAATGTCAATTCCCTGCTCTTTCTCAAGAATTTCATAAAGCAACTCACTGCCCGTGTAGCCCAGATCGCCTGTCAGAATCAAATCATAATCTGACGGAGCACTCTTGCTGTCCTTCAAAAAATCACTTATAGTCCTTGCCGCAGCAGGTGCCATTGCGGCACCCATATTATTGGCATCGGTGATGGCATAGTCTGTTATTGTGCCTATCTGTACTGCTTTAATTTTTATGCCGTTGCCTTTTGCTTCAAGCACGGCACTGCCTGCACCTGTAACAGTCCACTGTGATGTCGGAGGACGCTGACCGCCATATTCAAGCGGAAAGCGAAACTGTCTTTCACTTGAACAGAAATGACTTGAGGTTGCCGCAACTACACAGCCTGCACCTGCACTTATAAGCATTGAGCCTATTGACAATGACAATGCCATTGTTGAACAAGCACCGAAAAGTCCTATACTCGGAATTTCCAAATCTTTAAGTGCGAAGGCCGAACCCATACACTGATCGAGCAAATCACCGCTCAGAACAAAATCCACCTTATCAGAGCTTTGTCCTGCTGAATTAAGTGATCTGATTATAGCATCGTGAAGCATAGCGGACTCCGCAAGCTCAAAAGACTGCTGTCCCATCGTTGTATCTTCAAAAATCGCATCAAAATCCTCTGCGAGAGGACCTTCGCCCTCCTTTTTACCTGCTACTCCTGCACTGCCTATTATTACAGGAGGCTTATCAAAAAACATTGTTTTTCCTTTTTTGTGCATAATAAAACACCTCGGTTATATTTTAACCAAGGTGCTAAAAAATAATATAAAACTCTTATGCCATAATCTGCCTTAAATTTAATCAAAAATTATTTTTGTTTTGTATTCATAAGTATCAAGTCTTCTGACTTCACTGTCAAATGAATATGTAATAAATCTTATATTGGCAGAATACTCACCAGCTTTCACCATTTTTTTCAATTGAATTTTATGCAAATCACTGCCGGGCGGGATAAAATCGGATTCATATATAATTTCATCATCTTCTGTCAGTATTTGAATTACTACATAATACGGATTGACCTTCTGATTTGAATATGATAAGCTTTGCAGACGCTGATTTGCTTTAAATCGGATTTCCGACTGTTCAGGCAATTCAAAATCTGTGTTATCTGTATTGATATGCTGTTTAGTTGAAACATTATATGGCAGCACTATCTCATCGGTTTTTATGTTTTCTTTTTTTATATTTTCTGCAAATGCACCTGAATAATCTGTTAAGCAAAATGCCATTACCACTGCAATTGAAATAACTGACAAAAAATACAAAATCAAAAATAATGTATTACTTTTCTTTACAACAGCAAAATCACTTTCACCAAGCTGAATATAGCCTGCACTGCTGTAAAAAATTGAATAATCTAATGCATATGCAGGCAGTGTGCAGCCATTGCATTTTACATCGCCAAGTATTTTTTTACCTTTACCTATCTGACAAATGACATTGAATCCATCAGGATAAAGCACCTTCATACGTGCGTAATTATAATAGCCAAGGTTAACGGAGTTTATGCCTGTAACAACCAGCTTACTGTCATAATTATCATTATCTGCATATAGAAATTCCTTCACTTAAACCACCAGATAATTATATGCAGAAAAGCAAATATAAATAACAAAGACCTGACCTTAGCCAAGTCTTTTGCTGAGCATTGTATATCTTTTAGGCGGAAGTATTATTATACCATTATTACAGTCAAAATCAAAATGGCAATATGAGCTGTCCCAACCATTACCAACAACGATATTTACCTGCTCATCGCTGTTATTAACAGCCACAAGCAAAGCATCACTGTCTGTCTTTCTTTCATAAGCAATAGCAGAGCCATCACAAAAAACACGGTTAAACGCTCCATCAACAAGTGCCTTTGATGAACGTCTTATCTGACCAAGGCGCTTATACCACAAAAGGAGATCCTTATTCTGATTATCCCAGGTCATACAAGCTCTGTTAAATGGGTCCTTCATTCCCTGCATTCCGATTTCGTCGCCGTAGTAAATTGAAGGGACACCAGGCAGAGTGAACTGAATAAGGCTTGCCATTTTCATCATTGAAAGACCCTTAAAATAATCAAAGTCAGACAATGTATTGTGCATATGCTGCCACTCTCTGTCCCTGCCGTTATTATCAGAACCTGCAAGCCTTGTTATTGCCCTTTCCGTATCGTGTGTGCCTATATGATTCATCAGAACATTAAGAACATGAGGCGGATAGCTTTCAACAATATCCATTATACTATCAAAGAAATACTCGCCGTGACCAAATCGTACAAAATTAAGAACAGCATCAGCAAACGGATAATTCATTACAGAATCAAGCTGCTGTCCGAGAAGATACCTTCTTCTTTCGCCATAGGCAAATTTATTTGTTGCATTTTCCCAGACCTCACCGATAATTATTGCATTTTCATTTTCAGCCTTTACAGCCTTTCTCAAATCGTCAAGAAAAATATCAGGCAGCTCGTCAGCAACATCCAATCTCCAGCCTGCAATACCGCACCTGAGCCATTTTCTGAGGATACCGTCCTTACCACAGATATACTGACGATAGCTTTCGTCCTCCTCAATAATTTCAGGCAGAAGCTTAATTCCCCACCATGCGTGATAATCATTCGGATAATCAATAAATTTATACCAACTGAAATAAGGACTTTCCTTACTGTTGTATGCACCGAGGTTTTTATAATGGCTGTACATATTGAAATATTTGCTGTCACATCCCGTATGACTGAAGACACCATCAAGAATTATTGATATGCCATACTTCTCCTTAGCAGTCCTGCAAAGTGATTTCAAATCATCCTCATTACCGAGAAGGCTGTCAATTTTTTCATAGTCAGCCGTATCATATCTGTGATTTGAATGTGATTCAAACACAGGATTTATGTAGATACAGCTTACACCCAAATCCGAAATATATTCAAGCTTTTCTTCAATTCCTTGTAAATCTCCGCCGAAGAAATCATTATTCCAGATACCATTCATCTGCTCTTCTTTCCAGAATGGTTCATCGCCCCATTCACGCATTACACGAACAGAGGGAACATTAACCTTTTTCTTACCTGAGTTAAAGAACCTGTCAGGGAAAATCTGATATATAATTCCACCCTTTAAAAAATCAGGTGTTTTGAAATTCTTATCATAAACTGTCTGCTGAAACTCATTTCCTTGCGCAGTAAAATCGCCATTGCCGAAGCCTTTGTTTTTAATAAAAGTTTTGCCCCAGGGGGTATCAAGCTCAAAGTGATAAAAATATAATCCGTCGGTCGTTGCACTGAAATGAAGTTCCCAGTACTCATAATCATCACCGCACATTCCTGCCCAGAACATACCATAATAGGCTGTGCTTTCTCCCTCTCCCTCTTTGGTAACGGCAAGTGTTGCACAGCTGCATTTCATATCTCTGGGAACAGTTATACGAAATTTGCATTTTTCATCAGTCGCAAGGGCTGACACTATTGACTTGTATGATTTATCTCTTGAATCGAAAACCGTCATAATCCCTCATATACAACTTGCCAAAAGGAACAAAACCTTTTGGCAAGAATTAATTACTTAGATTTTTTTGCTGTTTTTTTAGTGGCTGCTTTCTTTTCAGTCTTTACAGCTTTTTTTGCAGCAGGCTTTTTCTCTGCCTTAGGAGCCATAGGAGCTGATTTCTTAGCTGTCTTCGGCTTATCCTCAGCAAAAGAAACAGGCTTTGTATGCCATATATCATTTGCATAGTCCATAATTGAACGGTCAGCACTGAATACACCTGCACCGCTGATATTCATAAGCGACATCTTTGCAAAACGCTCTTTATCTCTGTAAACCTCTGCTGAAAGCTGCTGTGCCTTCTGATAATCGGCAAAATCAGCAAGTGCCATATACTGGTCAACATTCATCAGTGATGATGAAATTTCACCAAAGCTCTTTCCGTTAACACCGTGATTAATGAACTCAACAGCATTTCTCAGCACCTCGTTATTCTCAAGGTATTTCATAGGATTGTATCCATCTCTCTTAAGCTGCTCAACCTCAGGTGTTGTCATACCGAAGATAAAGATATTGTCCTCACCGACAGCATCAAATATCTCAACGTTAGCACCATCCATTGTACCGAGAGTAACCGCACCATTGAGCATAAGCTTCATATTGCCTGTACCTGATGCCTCAGTACCTGCAAGAGAAATCTGCTCACTTATATCTGCTGCAGGCATAAGAGCCTCAGCAAGAGATACATTATAGTCCTCCATAAATACAACTTTAATTCTGCCCTTAATGTCAGGGTCATTGTTTACAGTCTTTGCAAGAGCATCAATAAGCTCAATAATCTTTTTAGCCATAAAGTAGCCTGGAGCTGCTTTTGATGCAAAAATATATGTTCTCGGCTCAAAGTCCATATTCGGATTAGCCTTGAGCATCTGATACTCTGCAATAATGTTAAGAACATTAAGCTGCTGACGCTTATACTCGTGAAGTCTTTTAACCTGAACATCAAAAATAGAAGCCGGGTCAAGAATAATTCCATTTCTCTTTTTAACAATATCAGCAAAACGCTCTTTATTTGCAAGCTTTATTGCACTGATTCTTTCAAGCACCTGCTTGTCGTCCTTGTAGTCACGAAGCTTTAACAGCTCGTCGCTCTTTGTAATAAAGTCGTCACCGATAAGCTCTGTAATAAATTTTGTAAGCTCAGGGTTTGACTGACAAATCCATCTTCTGAAAGCAATACCGTTTGTTACATTCTTGAATTTATCAGGAGTAATTGTATAGAAGTCGTTGAATACAGTATCCTTAAGAATTTCACTGTGAAGGGCAGATACACCATTAACCGAATGAGAGCCTGCAACACAGAGATTAGCCATTCTTACAACACCGCCTGAAACGATTGCCATACGTTCAACCTTATCAGCATCGTGAGTAACACCCCATACATATGCTCTGAAGCGGTTATCAATCTCCTTAGTGATTTCATAAATACGAGGAAGCAGACGTCTGTATAAATCCTCACTCCAGCACTCAAGTGCTTCCTTCATAACAGTATGGTTTGTATAAGCTACTGTATTTGTAACAATATTCCACGCAGCATCCCAGCTGTAACCGCACTCATCGAGCATAATTCTCATAAGCTCAGGAATTGCCATTGTAGGATGTGTATCGTTAATATGAATTGCAACCTTTTCAGGGAGATTGTCAAGTGTGCCATAGCGTGTTAAATGACGCTTGATAATATCCTGAATTGATGCTGACACAAGGAAATACTGCTGACGCAGTCTGAGTGATTTACCCTCCTGTGTATTATCGGCAGGATAAAGCACCTTTGAAATAGCCTCAGCCATTGCAGACTGCTCCATAGCCTTTACGTATGAGCCTGAATTAAACAGACCCATATCAAGCTCAGGCTTTCTTGCAGCCCAGAGTCTTAATCTTGAAACACCCTTGCCCTTGCCTGAAACATACATATCATAAGGCACTGCTGTAACAGTGTTGCAGTCCCTGTGCTCAACGTGGTGATAATCACCATCCCAGCTATCCTCAATCCAGCCTTCAAAATTAACCTGACATGCTCTCTCCTCACGGGGAACAAGCCATACTTCGCCGCCCGGAAGCCAGAAATCAGGCAGCTCTGTCTGCCAGCCGTCAACAAGCTTCTGCTTGAAGATACCTGCCTCATAGCGAATAGAATAACCCATTGACTGGAAGCCGTTTGTTGCAAGTCCGTCAAGGTAGCAGGCAGCAAGTCTGCCGAGACCGCCGTTTCCTAAGCCTGCATCAATCTCTTCATCATAAAGTCTGTCAAGTTTAACATCAAATGATTTCAGTGCCTCATCAAATGTATCAACAAGATCAAGATTATAAAGGTTGTTCTTAAGTGAACGACCCATTAAAAATTCCATACAAAGATAATAGATTTCCTTGGAATCCTGTCCCTTAGCTTCAGCACGGAACTCACTGTTCATTTCAGAAAGCTTATCTCTTACAATCATAGATACAGCTTTGTAATACTGCTCGTTGGTAGCAGTTTTAGGATCTACGCCAAAGAAGTGGCTCAGCTTATCGCTAACAGCTTTCTTAGCCTGAGCAACAGTCATTTTTTTCATACAAATCCTCCAAATTATATTAAAAAGTTTAATTAATTAGACATTCGCTTTGTACATTATATACTAAAATCATCATTTTTGCAATAGCAGCAATAAAATATCCTAACTTAATTCCTTTTTCCACGTTTCAGAAACTTGTTCACAATCAGACCTGCAAGCTCTTTAACGGGTCTTATATTCATAAGCAACATTAAAGCAAACAGTGCAATTTCAACAATATAAAGAAGAATTCCGCCCTTCATTAACAGCATCAATGCACTCTGCACTATCAGGATTAATGTTTCACAAAGCATTATCGGAAGCTGGAAATTAATTTTAATATACTTTCTTGTATTTGCTCCCCTTGTTATGAAAACTACAATAAACGCACAAACAGTTGCTATCGCAGCACCGTTTGCTCCGATTTTCGGAATAAAAAGGAAATTGAGAACAATATTTGTAACTGCACCGCTGAGTGCTGTAAGAAGTGCCATAAGCGACTTTTTCTCTGCCATATATACAGATGCAAGGAAATTGACTATGCAGGAATAAGTGGTTGCAATAATCAGTATAGGAACAAATTTCCACGACTCATAATATGACGGAGCAACAAGTATTTTTGTAATAAGCTGACACGCAAGAATAAGAGCTGATGCAACAGCAAATACACCACCGCTGTAAACACGGAAAACTCTGCTGAAAAATCTTCTTCGCTCTCGTTTATTTTCCTGAGCATCAACAGCCGAAAGCTGCCATGCATCAATAAATATCTGAGAAAACAGAATTACAAAATTCGGTATTTTAGATGCGGCAGTATATAAACCATTAGCGGATGAGCCAACAAAACTTGTTACCATATATCTGTCTGAAACATTAATAATCCACCAAAGAATAACTGTCGGAATTAACGGCACACAATATTTCAGCATCTGCCTTGTTATATCTTTTTCCTTCAGTGTCGGTCTGACATATCTGTAAAGCTTTGCAGTAAAAATAAAGAATATTATTGAGCAGGCATCTGACGCAATAATTGCAACAATATATCCAGTTACGCCCCATTTGAGAGGTCCTAAAAACAAAATTGTGAAAAGCAGAGTTGTCGCAGTTGCAATAATACCGTCAATTGCAAACAGCTTAACATACCCACTGCCCCTTACAAACTGCTGGCAAAGCTGTCTGAAGCCTGAAATCAGAACAAATGCAATAACAAGAACTATATAGTCACCTAAAATAAAGTCATTTATTTTTATAAGACTTATAGGGTATGCAAACAGCAGAAACACTCCAAAGCCTATTATTGTTGTGCGAACGCCGACCGTTAATACATCGGCTTTATTTTTCGCTTTATCAAGGGAAAATCTTAACGCTGCACTGTTAACCTGCAAAGTAACAATAGGTATCAGAACATTAACTGTCTGCTGAACCAGATCGGCTGCACCATAGTCGCCTGTACCCATCATACGTGTTACAAAGGGCATCAGTAAAAATGACAATACCTTAGATGAAAAAGTTCCTATTGCAAATATTATTGTATTTGAAGCTAACTTTTTATACTTGTCCAAAACTAAAATTCCCTTTCATAATTTTTTATAACACACTGATAATCAGTATTTCCAGCTTCCGTTTTCAAAAGCTATTGTATTCTGATAAGAAGCAGATGTATAAATATTGCTGCCTCTGTACTGTACACCGCTGTCGGCTTTAGGCTTGCCGAAAAGGTAAACATAGTGATAGCCGAAGCCCACACCTGCGGTAGTTGTTTTATCTGCACCGCCGAGCTTAACCATAACCTTTTCATCCATTGAGTTCATATTAAGCTCCATCGCCTGTAGCATTGAGCCGTTAAGTTCAGTATAGTAAAGTCTGTTGCCGTAAATTACAGGATAATCTGTAAGCGAGCATTTTTTAAGCAGTGTTACAGTCTTTTCAGAGCCGAATTTCTGCCTTATCAAATCAAAGTAGCCGTTATCCTGTTTTTTATAGTAATAGAAATATCCGCTTTCAAGCTCCATATTGATGATTTCATCACCTGTTGTATCATCCCTGAAATATCTTCTGTCTGCTCTGTCACTGAGGCTGACAGTGATATACTGATATTTCTTTGTTACATCATCATACTGTGTAAAGAAAATTCTTGAAAGTGAAATACCGACAAATTTCAGCTTTTTATCAGCACCTGCTGTATAAAGAACTGTTTTGCTGTAATCCTCTGTTTTAATATACCCTACTGAATTGTCACTGCCTATAAAGTATATTTTGTCATTATACAAATATGCAAAGGCTATATCATCTGCAAGCTTTTTTTCCTCTTTGCCTGTTACTCTTGCTCTTTTAAGCTGATTAACCTTTGTGTCAACAAAATAAACATAGTCACCTAAAACATTAAGATATTTATAATTATTCTTATTTGCTGTGATTTTCTGATTTGTTTCTTCTGAGGAATCAAAGCGGTAAACACCGTCATTTTCAATACTGTAATAATTATATGCAGCACTGAAAGTAACAGCACCCGAAGTTTTATTAAGCAGATTACCTACCTGATTACCCTCAAGAGAGGTATCAAAAGCAAACTCACTTATAGGCTCATAGTCGTAGTTTGCAGGTCTTGTTGTAGTCGGCTTTGTTGTTGGGGCAGTAGTAGTTGTAGTCTGACTTAAAATATCCTCCTTAACAAAGGCAACAGCCTGTTCAACCTTATCCTCAGGAACAATTGACTTAATTTTAAAATTCGGGTCACAAATTTTCATTGTGATTAAAAAGGCAGCAAGGGCTAAAACTATTATTGAAATAATGATTAAAAATGTTTTGCCTGCCTTTTTTCTTGCTTTTGCTCTCTGACGCTTTTTCCTTTGCTTTGCACGCTCTTTTTCATCCATTGCTTATCTAACCTGTCCGTTTCCGAAAATTAAATATTTTGTTGTGGTAAGCTCACGAAGTCCCATAGGTCCTCTTGCGTGAAGCTTCTGTGTTGAAATTCCGATTTCAGCACCGAGTCCGAACTCACCGCCGTCAGTAAATCTTGTTGAAGCATTATGATAAACAGAAGATGAATCAACTCTGCTCATAAACAAAGCAGCTCTGTCATTATCAGCAGTAACAATTGCCTCACTGTGTCCTGTTGAGTTCATATTAATATGATTGATTGCTTCGTTAAGACTGTCAACTGTTTTAACGCTTATTATATAATCAAGATATTCAGTTGAAAAGTCGGCTTCATCTGCCTCTTCAATATCGGGACACACTGCGCTTGCTCTTTCGTCTCCCTTAATTATAACCTGCTTTTCATCAAGTCTTGCTTTGATTGCCGGCAAAGCCTTGTCAATAATATCACTGTGTATAACAAGGCTTTCACAGGAATTGCAAACACTAATGCGCTGTGTTTTGGCATTAAATATTATTTCTGCCGCCATTTTTACATCGGCATATTTATCAACATATATGTGACAGTTGCCTGAGCCTGTTTCAATCACAGGCACTGTTGAATTTTCAACAACAGCCTTTATTAAATTCTTGCTTCCTCTCGGAATAAGGCAGTCAAGATAATCCTTCATTTTCATAAGCTCAGTTGATGATTCTCTTGAGGTATTACTTACAAGCTGAATGGCATCAGCAGGAAGACCCACCCCTTCAACAGCACTGCGCATAATATCAGCAATCGCCTTATTAGACTCAATAGCCTCCTTGCCGCCACGCAGAATAACCGCATTACCGCTTTTAAGGCAAAGAGCTGCAGCGTCAGCTGTAACATTCGGTCTTGCCTCATAGATAATACCGATAACACCCATAGGACAGGAAACCTTTTTGATAACAAGACCATTTGGTCTTTCAACAGTTTCAAGCACTCTGCCGCAAGGGTCATCAAGCTCTGCAACCTGAATGCAGCCATCTGCTATACCCTTGATTCTGTCCGCATCAAGCATAAGTCTGTCAATAAGACCTGCGTTAAGACCTGCTTTTTTTCCGTTTTCAATATCAATCTTATTTGCATTTATAATAGTATCTGCATTATCAACAAGCGCCTTGCCGATTGCAAGCAGTGCCTTGTTTTTAATATCTGTATCAGCAGTTGTCAGTATTCCTGCTGCTTTTTTTGCATTAATTCCTAATTGCTCCAACATTTTATTCACCCTTTACTGAAAAATATGTACCTATGCTTTTTCCGTCAAGCACCTTATAAATATCGGTAGGCTTTGCACCATTCATAATGACAACCGGTATACCATTGCCTGTTGCAATTTCTGCCGCCTTAAGCTTTGTAGTAAAACCGCCTGTGCCCTTTGCACCTGCACCGCCCGCAGCTGCTCTCAGCTCATCCGTTATCTCATCAACCCTTGTAATCAGGCTTGCGTCACTGTTAACATTTGGGTTATCGTCATAAAGTCCGTCAATATCTGTTAAAAGAATCAGCAAATCTGCATCAATAAGAGCGGCTACCTTAGCACTGAGGCAGTCATTATCACCGTTGAGAAGCTCCTCAACATAAACGGAGTCATTTTCATTTATAATCGGAAGCGAATCATATTCTAAAAGTTGATTGAACGTATCAATCAGATGTGCAGTTTCCTGAGGATTTTCAAGTGTATCAGCTGAGAACAAAAGCTGACTTACAACAACACTGTATTCGCTGAACAGCTTGTCATATAAAAACATAAGCTCACACTGACCGACAGCCGCAGATGCCTGCAGACCTTTAGTGGTATCGGGCTTTGATTTAAAGCCAAGCTTCACCGCACCCACAGCAATAGCACCGCTTGATACAAGCACTATTTCGTGACCTGCATTTTTCAAATCAGAAAGCACTGAAACAAGCTTTGCCATACGTGCAATATTAGTTTTTCCTGTATTATGAGTTAAGGTTGATGTACCCACCTTAACAACAATTCTTCTCTTTCCCTCGACCATCGCCATAACATACTACTCCATTTTAATTACAATTATTTGTATTGTAACATATAAATCGCAACAATTAAACATTTTTTATATAATTTTTTGTATGTTTTTTTAATTTTCGGTAAAAAATAGATTACGGAGGTTTTAATTATGACAACAAGAAGCTATGTAAGGATTTTTTCCTTTGTATTGGCAGCAATATCTGTTCTTGCAGGATATGCAGTAATTAATATGAACCATGCAAACAGCTATAAAATGCAGCTTGAAAACAGCTACCAGCAAAGCCTTAATGAGCTGTCGGAAAATCTGGATGCCATTGAAACAAATCTGACAAAGAGCATTTACTCAAATTCAGACAAAATGCTGCTTGAAATCAGCTCAAATCTTTACGCTGAGTGCGGCGAGGCAAAAGATGCACTTTCACGTCTTCCCGTAAGTCAGATGAATTTAGGCAGCACATACAAATTCATCAGCCAGGCAAGCGACTATTCAACTTATATTGCAAAAAAGATTGCATCAGGCGAAAACATTACTGATGAGGAGCATAAAAATCTTTCAACCCTTCTGAACTACTCAAGAAAGCTCAACGATTCAGTTGAAGGTATGGTTTCAATATGCAACAGCGGAGGAAAAATAACCGCAAGCAATGTAAAAAGCAAAGCAAACGTCAATATCAATGCAATTTCAGCAGATATGTCTGAGGCGGAAAAAGCATTCAAAAACTACCCCACTCTTTTATATGACGGACCTTTTGCCGATGCAGTTCTTAACCGTGAGCCGCAGATGATTAAAGATAAAGACAATATAACAAAGGAGCAGGCACGTGAAATTGCTGCAACTGCTCTAAACTGTAATATAAATCAAGTAGGCAATGCCAATGATGAAGAGGGTAAAATCCCCTGCTACACCTTCACCTGCGGTCAGAAAAATATAGGAATATCAAAGCAGGGTGGCTATGTAGCTTATATTCTTTATGGTGGAAAAATCACGCAGTCATCAATAACTGAGGAAAACGCAAGAAACATTGCAAAGTCTTATCTGAAAAGCATCGGCTATGAGGGTATGACTGAAACCTATTATATGACAAATGATAACATCTGCGTTATCAACTATGCTTACACAAAAGACGGAGTAATATATTACAGTGATTTAATCAAGGTCGGTGTATCTATGGCTGACGGCAAAATAGTTTCACTTGAGGCTGAAGGCTTTTTGACTAATCATATTGAAAGACAAGCCTTCAGTGAAAAAATAAGTCTTGATAAAATAAAAAAGAACGCAAGCCCTTATCTTAAAATACTCGGAACAAAAAAATGTGTAATTCCAAAGGAAAACGGTCTTGAAATCGCCTGCTATGAGCTTCATTGTGAGAGCAGTGAAACCGGTGAGGAAGTATTAGTTTATGTAAACGCACAAACAGGTGCTGAGGAAAATATACTCCTGCTTCTTTACAGCGACGGCGGAACTTTAACAAAATAATCTGAATAAAATAAATTTTTCGGGCAATGCTATTTTTGAAAGGAAGTTATATATATGAAAAGCAAAATTTTAATTGTAGCCTTAGCAATTGCTGTTATTGCAACTGTATTTATGGGTTGTACTAAGAATAATGATAATAACAATACAACCACAAACACAACTGCCACTACCACAACTGCGACAGCTACAACAAACAATAACACAACAACTACCAACAATAACGGTACTACTGACAAAAACAACACCACAGACAAAAACGGCACAACAAATATGGTTGAGTCAAAAGCTGACAATGTTGGCGACGATATCGGAAGAGGCGCCGATGATGTTGCAGACGGTGTAGGCGGAGCAGTTGATAAAGCAGGCGACGCAGTAAAGGATGCTTTAGATTAATCACAGAATAAACACAAATGACAAAAGGCAGAATGAAAAATCATTCTGCCTTAAAATTTTATATTCAGCTTATTTGCTTAATCCCTTCTCATCAAAGTTAAGAATTGTTGAAATAACAACATCATAACCTGTTTTGATTGCTTCAGGCACTAATCTGTCATAGCTGTCACGTCTGTTATGATAGTAATCAGCAGGAGCAGGGTCCATAGCAGCAAGACATGTTGCAGTGATACCTGCCTGTGTAAAAGCAGCAGCATCTGATGAACCAAAGAATACATTTGCAAATTTCAAATCAGTATGATTTGCCTCAATTGCAGAATCCATAACAAGCTGACTGAATTCAGGACTGTGCTTAACTGTGCCTGTCATATCACGGCTGTACACATTAAGATATTCAAGGTCTGTTAAGGTATCTACACAAAGAACTGCTGTTTCAACACCGCTGTTTACATATTCATCATAATGATCCTTTGCCCACTGTTTGCAGCCACGAAGACCAGCCTCCTCGCCATCTGTAATCATAGCGCAAACCTCAGTATTTTCAAAGTCAACACCGGCCATATCAAGCATACGAAGAGCTGTTACAGCAGCATAAGTACCTGTTAAGTTATCGTTAGCACCGGGTGAAATGGTTTTGAAGTCTATGAAAAGGAAAAGTGTTACCATTGCAAGAGCGGTAACAAAATGGAAATAATAGCTGTAATCGGTAATAAACGCACCGAAGCTGCCCATATCAACAAAGTTTGCAATAATTGCAAGAATTGATAACACGAAAGAAATTACAGCACCGCCGATTGTAAGACCCATACAAGGAAGCATAAGCTTAATCTTTTTTGTGCTGTAATAAAGATGACGCCATTCATAAGCAGAGTCAATATGACCGCTTATGATAATTCTTCTTTTAACCTCACCTCTCGGTTTTCTTACACCATAAAGGTTATGACCTTCAACCTTTTTATAAAGAGGGTCCATAAATCTTTTATAGAGCAAAAACTCCATAACTGTAATGAACAAGCCTACACCTACAAAACCGCACACAATGCACTGTGCCACAAAAAATGAGATAACGCTTGTAAACACAAGCACTGCACAGACAACTACTGCAAGAATAATTGCCGCACTAACAAGCTTAGTGAAGTGAAGAAATGCTTTAGGTGCCATTTTGTATGACTCAAAGCCTGTTTCGTCACAGAAAGTATCCATTTCCTTCTTAATATGCTTCTGTGCTGCATAGCAGTTTTCATTACCCGACTCACGAGGTCCGTACTTTTTAATTACATTGGTTATTTCATGAACGGTGTAATCAACATTTTCATCAATAACCGACTGCGGAAAATCAGCAAATTTCATTATATTTCTCCTTCAGCAATATATTTTTGTTACGCCTTGTTTTAAGAAAATATAGCCCTCACTAACAACAATTCATCTCAGAAACGGAAATCATGTTAATCATGGCTAATCTCATTCAGCATATATTTGACATTGTAACATATGCTGATAAAAAACTCAACAGTTACAAATAATTTTTAAAATTAGTTAAATATTTTCTTTATATCACCGAAACGGAGGCTTTTCAAAATATTATACTTTTTCTGCACAAAATAAGCAGTCATAACAAACATTTATTATGACCGCTTATTATGGAGCTGATGATCGGATTTGAACCGACGACCTACTGATTACGAATCAGTTGCGCTACCAGCTGCGCCACATCAGCGTTTTAATATGTACTTTTTAATAACGGGAGGGAATACCCTCCCGCTTCAATTAAACTAATTATGCTGATTATCATTATGATAATAGCCTGTTGTTTCAAACGGATCAGGTTCTTCAGGGATAACCAGAGCACAAACAATATAAATCAGCAATCCTGGGACTGATGCTGAAAAAATTGACACGATAACCCAGACAAGTCTTATTATTGTAACATCACAATTCAAAAGCTGAGCTATTCCTCCGCAGACACCTGATATTCTTCTGTCCGTTCTGCTTCTGTAAAGCTTTTTCATATTCTTCCTCTTTTTTAAATCATTTCAATTAATGTCTGAAATGCAAATTCAACACTTGATTTTCTGACCTGATTTCTGCCGATTTCACCGAAATGCTTTGTAAATGTTGTCGTTTTGCCATTAACACAAAAGCCGAAGCAAACCATACCCACAGGCTTTTTATCAGTACCGCCGCCAGGACCTGCAACGCCTGTTATACCTACGCCGATTTCACTGCCTGCAGCATTTGCAACACCCTCAGCCATTTCGTATGCAACCTCTTCGCTGACAACACCGTTAGCAAGAATTGTATCGGCTTTGACGTTAATCAGCTTCATTTTAGATTCATTTGAATATGTTACAAAAGACATATCAAGCACCTTTGATGCATTTGTAACATTTACAAGTGTACCACAACAAAGCCCTCCTGTGCAAGACTCTGCGAAAGAAATTTTATAATTTTTCTCAAGCAGCTTATCAACAAGCTGTTCCTCAAGTGCCATTTTATCATTCCTTTTTATTTTAATTACTCAATGCCGTTCTGAATTTTTGCGGCAGTGAGTGTATTCTGCATAAGCATTGAAATTGTCATAGGTCCTACTCCGCCCGGAACAGGTGTGATAAATGAGCATTTATCCTTAACAGACTCAAAATCAACGTCACCGCAAAGCTTGCCGTTTTCATCTCTGTTCATACCTACGTCAATAACAACTGCAC
>DBFOUY010000102.1:0-13488 GCA_048365975.1 Eubacterium sp. | reverse complement strand
AGATAAGAAGGTTATTCATATCATTGAACTCAATCTTAATTCCCCTGCCGTTTTTTCCTACCATAGTTGCTGTTTTTGCTTCACAGCCATAAAAAATCAAAGCATCCTTATCCTCAAACAAATCGTGCTTAAGCTCAAGGGTATCACCGCCTGCCATAACATCGAACTTTTCATCAACATTCACAAGTCCGCTGTGATGGTCAGGTCTTAAGCAGGGCTTTGTAATCGGCTTATCAAAAACAACCTTATAATCCTCAAACTCCTCATCATCTGACAAAGGACAATTAAACGCAGGATGACCGCCGATAACAAACGGCAGCTTATCATCACCTGTATTGGTAATTATATACTCATTAGTAACAGTATCACCATTAATAGTGTATTTTATTTTAAGCTCATAGTCAAAAGGGAACTGAGCCTTTGTTTTTTCACTGCTCTGCTGAATAAAGGTTACGCTGTTTTCATAAGCCTCATAAACCTCAAAGGGATTAATTCTTGCAACACCGTGACGTTTCATTTCACATGGCTTACCAAAGGCATTTGCCTTGCCGTCAGGAAGAACACCTACAATGGGAAAACAAACAGGTGCCTGACCTGCCCAGTATTTTTCATCACTCTGCCAGAGATATTCAACATCATTTTTTACAAGTGAGTTAAGCTGTGCCCCGTCAATACCTAAAACTGCATAGCTGTTACCGCTCGTTATTTTAATCTGCATAACCAACACTCCGTTTCTTATTATCAGCATTCTATACATAATCATTATAGCCTAAAGAAAGTTATAATGCAATATTGAAAATATTGTACATATGAGTTAAAATACAACTATACTTTAGATAACATAGCTATTTCAAATGAGGAGGATAAAATTAATGGATATTGAAAGCTATATTAGTGAAGCTATTTTTGAGGAAAAGGAACAGCATAAATGCTTTTATCAGCTGATATGGGATAATTTTAAAGAGGACGGCTTTGTAATCACTGATGAAAACGGATATGAAATAGATTCTGTAATAAAGGCTGTTGCCATTCAGAATCTTGTAGGTGAGTTTATTTACAGACTGTATGACGAGGTAAACGAAACAGGACTTGAGGATGTTATTGAGCATCTGCAAACACTGGGATACACTGATGATGACATTATTACATACTGTGAAAACAATGAAGAAATTGATGTTGATGATGATTTTGAGCTGACAGTAAAAAATGCCCTTGACTATAATACTGAAATCGCCGCAGATAAAATGCTTGAAATGTTCTCTGCCGACGATTTATTCGATTATTTCTTCACTGCAACATATGAATTTGAGCAGGATTTCACATTTGATTTTGAGGATTATGATGAAATGCTCGCTTTCGTTGACACAAATCAGGGACAGCTTGATAATTACAAGGATGAATATGAAAGCGTGTTAAGCTGGATAAAATCAGGTATGATTTGTTAAAAACTAATATTAAACAAGCCCTTGCAGTCAAAATGATTGCAAGGGCTTTTAATTTTTATCGGTCAGAAAAAATTATTCAATCTTCTGACAAGGCTTCATATATACAGTCGAAAACAGGCTTAGGCAGCTTCGTTCTGTAAAGTGCTCTGAACAATGAATTTCTGTCTGTCAGATTTTCAAATGCTTTATATGCAATATTCTTTTTCATTGTGCCGTCCTGCCAGCGTGACATAATATTGATAACCTTATCTCTCGGAGATTCTTTTGAAATTGTTTTAACTTCCTTAATTTCTATTCCAACAGGCTCTTCTGAAAAATCAATTTCAACATCATCGGCTTCTATGTCCTTAAAACAAATTTTGTACTTTCTGTTTTTCGGAACAACAGACAAATCACCCTCTACTGCAACAGTCAGCTTAATTGTATTTGTCAGTTCATCAAAAGAATTTGTAAATATAGTTTTTGCAGTGTGTTCTGCAAAATCTGTTTTTCCGTTATCCTCATACATAACAAATTCATTATTACCCTTAAACACCCATACCTCAAGCATTTCAGGATTTCCGCAATTATTACCTTTATCTGCCGACAAAGGAATAACCGCACCTGCCTTTGCAAGAACAGGTATTGTATAAAGCTCTCTGTTAAGTGTAAGCACCTGCGAGCCTGAATATTTCTGCAAAGTGAACATATCAGTATATTCTCTGTCAGGTATCCACGCCTCAACACTGCCCATACCCACCTCTTTTTTCTGAGGCGATGTAATGGGGCAAACCATAAGCTCACTGCCGAACATATACTGATTAGGTACATTATACGCATTTTTATCATTCGGGTATGAATAATACATAGGCTCGCACAGTGCAATACCGTCACTATGACATCTGTGATTCATTGAAAAGATATATGGTATCAGCTTATGTCTGAAATTAAGCCATTCCTTTGCACTTTTATAAACATCCTGTCTGTATTTCCAAGGCTCTTTGCCGAGAAGCTCAATAGCAGTTGAATGTAGTCTTAATATCGGCGAAAATGCACCAAACTGAATCCAGCGAAGATATAAATCATCATCTCTGCCTCCCTGATGATGACCGCCTATATCATGGCTCCACCAGCCATATGCTGCATTTGCTGCATTAGCAGTAAAATACGGCTGAAAATCAAGAACGCTCCAGCTTATTGCTGTATCACCTGAAAATCCAAGGGGATACCTATGTGACCCTACACCGCCGTAACGTGAAAGAATCAGCGGAATATCGCCATTCTCTGCATTATCAAGATAATGGTAATGGTTAAGTGCAGTCAGCGGGTCAAGACCTTTAACATCCGAATTTCTGCCCTGCTGCCAGTCAATCCACCAGAAATCAACGCCGTCCTTTTCATAAGGCTTATGCAGAATATCAAAATATGAATTCCAGAATTTATCACTGCCGCATTTAAATTTAACAGGCTTTTCTGTTGCAGGGTCAATTCCGTTTGCCCTTGCCATATTATCATACATATCCTCAAAGCTTCTCACTCCGTCAGCAGGATGAAGATTTAGAGTTATATGCAGATTTTTATTTTTAAGCTCTTTGAGAAATGCTTTATAATCAGGGAAAAGAGTTTTATCCCATGAATACCCTGTCCATCCGCTGAGCTTTTTGCCAAACTGCTTTTTAATATCCACCCAGTGCCAGTCCATATCAACAGTTGCAACTGTGAGCGGTATTTCCTCTTTTTCAAAGCGTTCCATTAATGAAAGATATTCCTGCTGTGTATAGGCATGGTATCTGCTCCACCACACACCGAGAGCAAAACGAGGAATGAGAGGAGTCGGTGAGCTTATTGAATAAAAGGCTTTAATTGTTTCACGATAATTTTTACCATATGCGAAAACATAATAATCCTTTGATTTACTTGTTCTTGGCACAAACATTCCGTTTTCATCAAGCAATACGCTATTGCTGTCATCAAAAAGATACAAACCGTTTTTTGTTATAAAGCCGTCCTCCAACGGAATTTTGCCGAAAGTATTATCAAGGGTGCGGTAAGTGCCCTTTAAATTCTTCTGCTTTGAAAAAAGCTCTGTCTGCTCACTATCTTTAAAATAAACGCTGTAAGGCTTTTTATTTTTCAAAGTAAGAATTATATCATCAGTTTCAACAGTATGTATTTTGCCGTTTTTTGAAACATTCATATTGCCTGCTGAGAATCTGCGATTCCACACAGCATAGCTTGCAAGGTCTGTAAATGCACCTGTTTCAACTCTTAAAAGTCTTGATGTAATAAATGTTATTCTTAAATCACCATCAATATAAAGCTGACTGTCATCAGCCTTTGAATTTGTATTAACAGTTAAAACCTGCTTAAGCATCACTCTGCCTCCTTATATAAAACTGAATTTATTTAACGGCACGTGCCTTTAATTCCTCAATTATACTCTGATGATCCTTTTCCTTAAGGTCATAGAAGAACATTGGTATTACACAAACAACACAGCTAATAATTGTTGTTATAATCAAAATATTAAAAATCGGTGTTCTTACAGACGCATCATACAATACAGTATAATCCTGCTCAAGTCCGTAATGCTCATAAAAATAAGGAACGATAAGACCCGTAAACATTCCCGCAAGTGTTGTGAGCATTCCGCCGAGCTGAGTGATAAAGCCCTCTAATCTCACACCTGTTTTCCACTGCTGGTAGTCAAAAATTTCAGCAGTCATTGAGGTTGTTATTACACTGTCACCGCCAAGGGTAAGGGTTGCGAGATACAGGAACACAAAGAAAACGACTGTATTATTCATTGTGAACAGCATTACTGCACAAAAGGCAGCACGCAGAAGATTTGTCCATATAAGAACGTTTCTTTTACCCAGCTTTTTTGCAAGCAGAGGTGCAAGAAGCATAAGCGGAACTGAAGCAGTACCGATTACAGTATTCATAATACCGAGCATTTCATCACTTTTAATCTGATAAATGCAGTACCAGCCGAGAATTGAGCCGATACCGTATTTAAGTCCGCTTAGTATGGTATGAATATTAATAAGCCAGAAATACTTATTCTTTGCAACATGTGCAATACCCTGACCGAATTTTACCTTTGCCACATAATCCTTGGCAACAACAATTTTTTCCTTTGTTCCGCTGAAGGTAATTATACTTAAAGCAATACCGACAATTGAGAATACAGGGAAGAAAATCCGGTATGTTCTGAAATCTGTCATACCGCCTGTTAAACCTGAAAGTATCGGCAGAAGCATATTAACAATAGACGGACCTAAGCTGTAAATAAACATACTTACCGAAAGAAGTCCGGTTCTTTCCTCACCATTGGGAGTGAGCACCTGTGCAAGGCTTGTAAATGCCTGAGCATAAAGTGCCTGAAAAATCATTAAAAATGCATATGTAACGCTGATAACCGCAACCTTTGCACCATATGCAATATCATTCGGCAGAAATGCCATAAGGCAGAGAAGTATTGCAGTTGGTACACCTGTATACAATAAATACGGTCTGAATTTGCCGTATTTTGAATTTGTGTTATCAATCATCATACTTATGAAAGGAGCTTTAATCAGATTGATAATACCCATAACTATATTTAGCCACGCAAGATGTGTAGGCTTGATACCATAAGCGGAGCCTATAAGCAGGCAGTTGGCATTAAGTGCAACATAACTAAAAAGCGAATTGATTGTGTTAACGCCTATTCCACCGACACTGTATGCGGCAAACTCCTTATAGGGTATGTATTTGCCCTCAGCAGGCTGCTTCCAGTGCGATGTGATATCTGTCACAACACCTTTAATTTTTTCAATCATAACGCTATCCTTTCATATAACAAAACTGTTCTTTCTAAATAATCAGCTGATTATTATACATACCTTTTTATAATCGTTTAAAATTAACCTAAATTATGCTTGTCTGTTATTGAAATTTCAGGCTTGCCAAATCCCTCCATTTCAAGAACAATAATTTCATTATCATCCTTAAGAAGTGCACCTGGAAGATATAATGACCTTTGCGGACCTACATTCCAGTACCTGCCGAGATTAAAGCCGTTAACCCAGACATAGCCCTTCTTAAATCCGTCAAGATGAACAAAGCAGTCAGCCTTTGATGATGTTTTAAAGCTGCCTTTCATAAACAGCGGCAAGCTGTCAGAGGCTTTGCCGTATTCAAGGCGCTCAAGATTATCAAGAGGCATTGTGTAAACATCATAGCCCATCTGCCTCTGATTGCCGATATAAATATCTGATATACCCTTGCGGTCGAGCATACATTCACCATAGTTAACTCTACCCATAGCGTCAACAAGCACACCGATTTTTCTGTCACCATTAAGGGCAGGCATCAAGAATTTTTCTTCCTTATCAAGTCCGAGCAATGCTTTAATACCTTTTTTCTTAACTGTGTATTCTGTTCTGTCAATTCGCTTTTTCAGCTTTGAATCGAAATAGACATAACCGAAATCATGAACATTTCTGATGCTTACAGGTGAAATATCATATTTGCCGCTGAGTATTGTTTCATAATAAATAAGACCGAAATTCTGACCGAAATATTCCATACCTTCAGGAACAGGTGCCCTGTGCTTTTCTGCAATATTATCAAGATTGTCAAAAAGCGGTGCAAATTCCGTAAGGTTAACGTCACCTATTGACTGCAGTGCAGGTGACTCAGGCAGAGCCTTCATTTCAATACCCTGATGCTCACAAAGAATTTTTCTTACCTCGTGATAAGCAGGAGTGTAGTCGCCCCACTCATTGAGGAGTGCACAGTAGTCATAGCTTGTAACAGTCGGCTCATAGCCCTTACCGGGATTTTGGTTTGCACCTGCGGTAAAGCCGAAATTTGTTCCGCCGTGGAACATATAAAAGTTAAAGCTTGCACCTATATCAAGAAAGTCCTTTATTTCCTTGCCTACCGATGACGCATCCCTTGTATGATGAATATCACGCCAGTGGTCAAACCAGCCGCACCAGAACTCACCGCACATATTCGGACCGTCATTTTCAAAATCTTTAAGGCAATCAAAAGCCGTTTTAGCCTTTGAGCCAAAATTAAGCACCTTGTAAATGTGGGGCATTGAGCCGCCTGAAAGCATATTTTTCCAGTTGCCGTCTGATGTGAAATAAAGCACATCAATACCACAGTCCTGCATAAGCTTTTCAACAAATCGCAGATACTCCTTGTCATTGCCGTAAGAGCCGTATTCATTTTCAACCTGCATAGCAATAATGTTACCACCGTTTGTCGCAAGATGAGGAACAAGCTTAGGCAAAAGCTCTTTGTAAAATCTTTCAACACACGCCATATAATCAGGATAGCTGCAGCGAATCTGCATATTCTTATCCTTTAAAAGCCATGCAGGCAGACCGCCGAAATCCCACTCTGCACATATGTAAGGACCGGGTCTTACAATACAGTAAAGTCCGATCTTTTTTGCTGTTTCAACAAACCTTACAATATCAAGCATTCCGTCAAAGCAAAATTCGCCGGGCTCAGGCTCGTGCAGATTCCAGCACACATAGGTTTCAACAGTATTAAAGCCTGCCAGCTTAAGCTTTGTAAGTCTGTCCTCCCAGTATTCAGGCAGTATGCGGAAATAATGCATTGCACCCGAATAAATACTGAATTGCTTACCGTCCATATAAAACTTTTTATTTTTAATTTCAAGCATGATAGTTGCCTCCGAAAATCATTTTCACTAAGCATATAATACTATTAGGCTCTTGTCAATTCCTTTTTCATATTTATGCATTAATCCATGGCTCGCTGTCATATGACGGCAGATTAACAATAGGTCCGTAGTAAACTGTTTCAAGTTTATAAACCTCTTTGTCTGCTGAAATACCCTTTCCGAGCTTTTCCTCTGCATATATTACAATTGAAGCAAAGCGGTCATATGCAAATTCCATAGTTGCATATTTAGAGCCTTTGAATACAGAATCCTCTCCGAATTCAGCTTTATATCTCTCAATATACTCGTCAGTTACAGCAAATGAAAACTTGATTGTTTTTCCTTTATGCTCAAGCAAATCATTGTCAATGTCAAAAATCATATCGTCAACAGTCAGATACTCAAATTCCTTAAGCATTGTGTCAAGTGAATACTTGCTCTTAAAGCTATCGCTTTTTACATATTCCTGCGGAGTAATTTCTGTCTTTCTGTGATTTACTGCATTGCCTGACTCATCAAAATCATTTTCAAAAAGATAATTCTTATCTCCATCACTGCCTGATGATTTACCGCAAATTGCTTTGTAAACATTCTTTTTATTGTATTCCTCGAGCACATCAATTTTCATATTTGCCATTTCGCCGTTCTCATCACGGATAACCTCATATTTTTTGTCAATCTCAGCAAAAACATTGCAGGTTTTCCATGAATTGTAATCGGCTGCATTAACTGTTTCTTTCCAGTAATAAAGCTCCTCTTTAAGCGAGTTTTCAAAGACTTCGGGATAGGAAGTTCTAAGCTCCTCAACAGAATAGGAATTAATTGAACAGCCGCCCGCCGATAATAAAATCAGGAGTGCAAGCACAAGCCCTGTAATTTTAACCAAACGCTTTTTAGTCATCACTTATTCCTCCTTCCTGCCATATGCTTCCTTTGAGAAGCCTTTTTGTTTTCCTCTTCTTCACGAGCCTTTATAATATCACAGGCTTCGTTATAATGAGCCTCTGCCCATCTGATAACCTCATCCCTGTTTTCAAAGCTGTGAACAAGCTTCTGTGCAGCAGCATAAGGAGCAATTGTTTTATAATAAAGGTCAAGTTCCTTTTCAGCCTCTTTAATTGCTTTATTTCTCAACTTGTTTTCTGCACTGCTGCTGTCCGGCATTGCATAAGCCTCTTTAATTTTATTTTCATCAGGCTTAACAAGACCGTTAGGATAATTTTTCTTAATCAGCTTACCTGCCTTAACAACAGATTTTGCAAGCTGAATATCATACTTTCTGAAAGCACGCTGTTCTTTGGTATCCTTAGGCTGATTTTTAGCATCAGAAACAATGCTTTCATTTACAAATGCCAGCGAATCAATATCCCTTGCAATTATTTCACGAGCCTTTTCAACCTTGTGCTGCCAGATAGGAGCATCAAACTTATTAAGCTCATCCATAAAAATGCCTACCTCGGCTTTATCGCCCGCAAAATCCTTTGCTGCGTTATAAGCCTTTCTTGCATCATCCCTGGCATTCCCTCTCGTAGCTGCTTTGATTTCTGCCTTTAAAGCCTTTAAAGCAGGAACAGGATTTTCATTCAGCTCAAGACCTGTTCTGACTGCTTCAACACCGTCCTTTATAATATCAGCATTAAAGCTTCCTGTTTCAAAGTCATCAAAAAGAGCTCTGTATCTGAGAACACGCACAATATTCTGATGTTTTTCCTTTGACATACTGTAGAAAAAGAAAGGTATAAGATTGAGCACTGCGCCTGTAATTGAAAGAACGCAAAGAACAAGAAATAATGAATTTCTTACATTAGGGTCATATAAAATATCATAATTTGTAGTAAGACCAAAGCACTCATATACATAAGGAATTACATAACCTGACACCAGAGTTATAGGCATTGTCACCATACCTGCAAGACCGAACACAAAGTCCATTCTGTAACCGCATATATACTGCTGATAATCCTTAACCTCTGAATGCATTACCTGATTGTAAACAATACTTAGTGCATTAATAAGACTATTAACATACATAATAATGAACATAATGGTAGGGACCTTAAAGGTAAACATAAGAACCGCAAGCAAAAATACATTAATTAAATTATGCCAGATAAGCAGCTTTCTGTTGCCGAGCTTTTTAAGCAGGAATGGTGTAATTGCCATTGCAATACCGCTGGCTGTACCCATAACAGTATTAAGAATACCATATTGAGTCATATCCTGAACACCATAAATATAAATCCAGCCAAAAAATACGCCTGTTGCACTTTCAAGAAATCCGATAAGACTTGCTATCTGTCTTATCCACCAGTGCTTGTTTTTAAGAATCATAAATGTGCCTTCAATGATTCCGACCTTCTGAACATAGGAAGATGAGGTAACAACTCTTTCTTTACATCCGATAGCTGTAAAGAAATTAAGACCAAGACCAAGAAGTGTTACCGGTGCAAGCACATAGCGGTATGTATTGATATTAGTATATCCGCCTGTCATATTTGACAGAATAGGAACAAATAAGCCTGTGATTGTAGGTGCGGCACTGAAAATAATTGAATTGATTGAAATAACCTTTGCACGTTCCTCACTGTTAGGAGTAATAACCGTCTGTATTTCCGTATATGTATCCGTAAACAAAGGCTGTATCATACTTATCGTTATCGCAAACACAAAAACGCATATCAGCTTGTCATTATAAGCCATTGTCTGAAAGGGAAGAAAAACAAATATAACCGACATTATCGCAAGGGGTATTCCCATAAATGCAATATAAGGTCTGAAACGCCCCCATTTTGTACGTGTATTATCAACAATATGTGCTCTTACAAAAAAGAACAGCACATTCAGAATCGTCTGCACAGTCAGCATATACTGCAGATGCAGCGGTCTTATGCCGATAGTTGAACCAAGCAGTGTGTTACCTGCATTAAGTCCCATATATCCCACAAGAACCATTGTGAAATTGTTACCCATTCCCCCCAAACCAAGGTTAACAATTTCCTTGTAGGACACAAAATCACCTTCTGCGGGACGTTTCCAGTGAGATGTTACATCCTTAAAAACACCGATGACAAGCTTTACTACATTCATTATAGTTTCCCCTCATTCAATCATTTGTCTTAATCTTACCGTTTTCAACGTTAAAACAAAGTGTATGCCTATGTCCGTTTTCCTCATAAACAATTGTCAGATCACGTTTTTTTGTCATATCTGCAGAAATGAATTCCTCTTTATTTTTATCAATTGCAGCGAGAAATGCATTTATTTTTTTGTCATTATATTTATCAACATTATCTGAGGTAAAAAGAAGATTACCGAAAATGTGGTTGATTTTTGCAATAAGCTTTCTCTTTTTAAAGCTCATATGCATATTGTTATCTCTGAGCAGGAAAACATCAGGGTCATTAAGAAAAGCTCTTCCGTCAAGATGACGTCTGAATACTGTATTATAAATTGCGTTAGGAGTTGAAACATCCTCTCTTGTGGTATAAGGATTTCTTTTCCAGTCAAGACCCATATCTGCACCTATACGGCAGAAATCAACCTTGCCGAATGCAGGTGCCAGAGGGACACCGCAGCCTAAAATAAGCTTGTCGCCAACACATTCACGGATAAAATCCATAGCATCGCACATAATCTGACCGCGTGTTTTATTGTGAATTGGCTTTGTACAGCAGGCATAAAGGAAATCGAGCTTAACCATATCATAGCCCCATTCATTGAGTACAACATCAAAGAAATTTCTGATATACTCACGTGCACCCTCATCATATATATCAAGTGCATAAAATCCGCCCCAGTTATGACCTACGCAAAGTGGCTGACCGTAATCATCCCTTACAAGCCAGTCATTATGCTCCTTGAACACCTTTGAGTCAGGAGTTGCTGCAAAAGGAGCAAGCCACAAGCCTGCCTTCATTCCCTTTTCGTGAACAGCATCTGCACAAGCCTTCATACCTGACGGAAATTTCTCATTAACAATAAGCCAATCACCTATCGCACTCTGGTATCCGTCATCAATCTGGAATATATCAACCTTTTCAGGCAGATTGACAAGGGACTGCAAATCACGCTTAACAATTGCTTCTGTTACATTGCCATAGTAGTTATACCAGGTTGTGTAACCGCTGCTGAGCTTTTTCTCAACAGGAGGAATCTGCATATATTCAAAAAATCTGTCAAAAGCAGCATTGTATTCATCCTTAATCCATACCAGATCAAGAATATCAGAAGGCTCAGCGAATTTAACACCATCAAGGTCTTTTTTTACTGTTACAGTATTTTTATTGGTATCAAAGAAAATTATTGTATATCCGCTTCTTTCGCTGACAGAACCTATTAAATCAATATTGGTTCCGTTTCTGATATATGAATATGAATAGCCGTGGAATGTACCCTTCTTTGTTTCTGCAGGAATAAAATGCATATCACTTCCCCTGCTTGGTGGTGAATTCATTATTTTCTTTCTTGCAAGCTTATTTACAACCGTCATCATTTCATCAGGATGATATTCCCTGCTGTCAGTCCATGACTGATAGCCGTTAACAAAAATTCTGTTGTATTTTATGTATTCATAATCAAAGGTCAGTGTAAATGAAGTTATTTCCATTTCCGCCTTAGGAAAGAGCTTAAGCATCAGACGGTCGTCTGTTTCAACTGCTTTGATTTCATAATCGTCATTGCAAAGCAGGCTGCTTGCCTTCTGTCTGTCATTGACACGATAAACAACTGATAAAAAGTATGGTTTCATAATTTCTCTCCCTTTTTAATCTGTTTTGTAAATTATTATATATTAAAACAACCATTTATTAAATTCAAAATACAGAATAAAGAATACATAAATCGGAAGCCACATCATATAATTCTTTTCAATAAACAAAATGTGACTTAGTCACTTTAATATTTTCTTAAATTAGGCTATAATAAAAAAACGAGGTGATGTTAATTATGATAAACACTCTTGAAAAGCTCCCTTTCTGGAATAAGCTCAGCAAAAGCCAGCAGGAATACCTAATGCAGAATACTGTTGTCAGGCAGTATGAAAAAGGCTCTTCAATTTTTTCATACGGTAATTCCTGCCTTGGTATGACATATATTATAAGCGGAAGTGTACGTGTTTATATAAATTCAGAAGAGGGACGTGAGATAACCTTATTTCGTCTGAAAAAGGACAGCGCCTGTGTGCTGTCAGCATCCTGTGTCATCAATCAGATATCCTTTGACACACATATGGAGGCAGAAGAAAGCTGTGACATATTAATAATAAACAGCAGTGCTTTCAAGCGTATCACAGAAGAAAACATATATGTCAGGTGCTTTATGTATGAGCTTATGACTGAGCGCTTTTCTTCAGTAATGTGGACTATGCAGCAGATTCTGTTTTCCAAATTTGACAAACGTCTTGCAGCATTTCTTGTTAGTGAATACGAAAGAACAGGCAGTAAAAAAATACATATGACACACGAGGACATTGCTAAGCAGGTTAACTCGGTGCGTGAGGTCACATCAAGAATGTTAAAGCGCTTTGCATCAGACGGATACATTGAAATAGGCAGAGGCTACATAATTATACGAGATATTGACAGTCTGAAAAAAATTCAGGAAGGAAATTAATTTTCGCTTATGTGACTTAGTCACTGCAAAAATGATTTTTTCAGATTATAATTGAATTATAAACTAACTCAAGGGGGTAAAGACAGTGAAAATAACGTTAAACTCAAACAAGGAAGTTGTTGACGCAGTTAAGGAGGGGCTTAAACGCACAGGAGGCTACTGTCCCTGCAGAACAGAAAGAACAGAAGATAACAAGTGTATGTGCAAGGAATTCAAATCACAGATTGATGACCCTGATTTTGAAGGCTATTGCCACTGTATGCTGTACTACAAATCTAAAAACTAAGGAGAAACAAAAATGGCAGAATTAGTAATCACAAAAAACAATTTTGAAAATGAGGTATTAAAATCAGAAATTCCCGTACTGCTCGATTTCTGGGCCTCATGGTGCGGACCATGCCGTATGCTTGCACCCGTCGTTGAAGAAATTGCAGAAGAGTATGACGGAAAAGCAAAGGTAGGAAAGGTTAATGTTGATGATGAGCAGGAGCTTGCATCAGCCTTTGGAATTGCAAGCATTCCGACAGTTGTTGTTATTAAGGACGGAAAAATTGCTGACAGCTCAGTAGGATATGTACCGAAAGAAAAGCTTGAGGAAATGCTTAAGGCTGCATTATAAATTGCAAAAGCAAAACCGATAAGGACTTAATTGTCCTTATCGGTTTTTTCAGTTTAAACATTAATTTTCCAGGCAGCACATTCACAGGGTGATAAAGCAATATGTTTTTTCATCTCTGGCGGATTTGTAACATTGCTGATTAACAATTG
>DBFOUY010000101.1:0-3308 GCA_048365975.1 Eubacterium sp. | reverse complement strand
GCTTTTGCTGTTTGTGCGTTTTTTGCAGTATTACTGCCTGTAACAGCTCAGGCTGCACAGCATACTGAGGGTGAAAAATACACAGGCGGTGAAATGTATTATGTTAACCGTGAGGATAATGAATACTGGATTGTTACAAATGGTGAGTGGCGTCAGTGCGAGCTTTATGATGGCAGCGAAAATCTTGATGCTGTAACAGATAAGGTAAGGAGCGCAATGCTCAACCGTGACAGCGGTATATCATTTTATTTCTTAACAGATAATTCAAATCTTCTTGAAAATGTTGATACATCACTTCCTGATGATAGATTTACTGAGGAAAGTGAAAAGCTGACTCAGAAGCATATCAGAATGATTTTTGATAAAATCAGCGACGGAGTTTATAAGAAAACCTCTAACCCTGCATCAGGTGACTATTTAAGAGAAATGGCAAGCTTTGTTGATGCAGGAAATTCATACAGACTTTCAGTTTCAAGCAACTGCAAGGAATATAATTTTTATTATGTAAGCGTTGCAATCAGCTGCATTACTGATGCTCATCAGGAGGAACAGGTTAAACAGTTTGTTGAAGAATGGAATGAGGATTATATCACATCAAACAAAACTATCAGTGCTGCGACCGGTGATGAAAGAGAATATTATATTGTAAAAACAATATTTAATTTTATCACTAAAAACACTTATTATTTCAATGACTTATATCTTGATAAGGACCACAGCAAGTATCCTGTCAACAGTGATATTTACAAAATATCTCACTCAGCATATGGCGCACTTTTCGGTTACCTTAACGGTGTTTCAGATGATGACTTTACCTATAAGAGTGACGATAAAGGCTATGTTGTTGATATGAGATATACCACAGATGCACAGGGACTTAACAGAGTCAATGTTATGAATCAGGGTCTTGCCGTGTGTGACGGCTATTCGGCATTGTTTTATTATATGTGTCAGTACAACGGTATTGACTGTGCAATTGTTAAGGGTGACTATGATAAATCAGCAGGCAAAGAAACAGACCCCCATGCTTGGAATATGGTTAAGCTAAAGGACTGCTATGACACTGACTATGAATGGTATGGTATTGACAGTACCTTCAGCTCACAGCGTACTCAGAAGCTTTCAAATGATTTTACGATTGTAAATTATGACTTTTTCCTCAGAGGAACAGAGGATGCTGCCTTTGATATATCTTCACATCAAAAGGCATATGATGATTATAATTCAGTAACATCAGGCTGGAGTGTTGAAAACTATCGTTTTAATATTTCAAACATTGACACAAGCAAGCTTGAGGTTATGGTGACACGCCGCAGAACTGCTGATGCAGACGAGCTTATTGTTGAAGACGGCAAATATAATCTTGAAAACTATTTGATTATTGATGGTAGCAATAACCTATTTAAGATTAATGATGAGGAAAACGGCAAAACAGAAGCAACAGATTTTGTTTACTATTCAACAGGCTATTATTATTCTGTTGAAGTGTTCGATTTAGCCAAGGGCATAGAATATAACTGTAATGATCAGTATATTCTTGATGCAGGTGATTATAATTTTGAAATTGCTAATACTGTAGGCGGCGATACTGTTTCAAAAACAATTCATATTTTACCGCTTGATATGAGCAAATGGGAAAATTATGATTTGAATATGTCCTCAATCAATGATTCAATGCTTGAGGGCGGATCTTCAAGCGTCAAGGCAGAGTATCGTGGTGCAGAGCTTAAAATCAGCGGTGCTATTTATGATGCTGCTAAAAATCCTCTTAAGGAAAGTGTTGATTATAAGTATTATACCTATGTAAAGAGTGATAAAAAGAAGACTCCTGTCACACCTAAAAATCCTGCAGATTATATTATTCGTATAGATTATTACGGCAATTACTGTGGCTTTGTTGAAATACCATTCACTATTGAAAAGGCTGATATAGCTAATCTTATTAAAGGCAAGCTGAGTGTTGGCTTTGGTGATGATATTAAGAGCTATTTCTCTGTTATGAAGATTACTGATAACGTAACAGGCGATGTTACAAAGCTTGAAAATGGTGTTGATTATACTGTTGCTTCAATCAACGGAGGTCAGAACTATAAGGACAGCGGAACAATAACAATCAAGGCTCTTTCAGGCAGTAAATACTTTAAAGCAGGAACTGTTACTAATTATAATTATTCAGTTGACAGGCAGAAGGATTTGAGCAAAACCTTTGACGGCTTTGTTATTAATAATGAAAAGTACAATTATACAGGAAAAGAGATTAAGCCGACTAATTTCAAATTAGCTTATGTAAAATCTGACGGAACAAAGGTTGAGCTTGTTCTGAACAAGGATTATAAAATAACAGGCTACAGCAATAATATCAATGTTGGCTCAGCTGCTAAGGTTAATGTTCAGTTTATCGGTAATTATACAGGCAAGTCAACACTTACCTTTACAATTGTAAAGTCGGGAAATACATCTTCCGTACCAGCACCGAAGGATTTTATTGTTTCAAAAACAGCTTTTACCTATAACGGCAAGGTTCAAAGACCGACTGTTACTGTTAAGGATGCTAAGGGCAGACAGCTTGTTTATAAAACTGATTTCACAGTTAGCTATTCAAATTACAATTCAACAAATGCCGGCAACTATAAATTCACAGTTAAATTTATAGGCAAATATGCAGGCTATCCTGAAAAGGCAATTTCTTATAAAATCAAGGCAAAAACAACATTGCCGTCTATCAGTTTAAGTAAGGGCACCTTTGTTTATAACGGCAAGGTTCAAAAACCGAGCGTTACCGTTAAAGACGGCAGCAAAAAGCTTGTTAATAAGACAGATTACACAGTAACCTATTCAAATGCCAACTCAAAGAATGTGAACAAGTACACTGTAACTATCAAGATGAAGGGTAATTACAGCGGCACAAAAACAATCGGTTACTGTATTAATCCTAAGGGAACAGAGTTTCTTGCAAGCAATAAGGGCGGCTTTAAGGCAATAAAGAACGGCTTTACACTTAAATGGAATAAGCAGTCAAGTCAGGTGACAGGCTACCAGATTCAGTATTCCACAAGAAAGGATTTCAAAAATGCCGCTTCGGTTTCTGTTGTGGGTGCCAATAATGTAAGCAAAACAATCAAGGGCAGGGCAGGCGGAACAAGATATTATGTGCGTATCCGCACCTTTACCAAAGTTAACGGCAAGACCTTCTTTTCAAGCTGGAACAGCGGCACCAAATCAGTTGTTACATTGAGATAGTTCAAAGTAACAGCGTGTAGAAAAACCCTAAAACTCGTATGAGTTTTAGGGTTTTTGCAATGAAATAG
>DBFOUY010000100.1:0-7475 GCA_048365975.1 Eubacterium sp. | reverse complement strand
AAATGGTGTTCCCGCATATCCATTATAACACCTATTTTGAATTCTGCACTATACACTTTATTTTTTCTTCCTGTTTTTTCTATAAAAAATATGCACCTCCAAAAGTTGTCTAACTTTTGGGGTGCATATCAGTAAGACTTGCTTCTTTTTTACACTGTAACTATATAAATTTGATAGGTGTTTATTTCTAAGTCCACTCAAATAAATAAAAGCACATCAAATGATGTGCTTTTGTGGTTGCGGGGGTAGGACTCGAACCTACGACCTCCGGGTTATGAGCCCGACGAGCTTCCAACTGCTCTACCCCGCGATGTATGTTGTACATATATTATAGCAAAAAAAATTATAATGTCAATAGTTTTTATAAAAAAGTAAATAATATTTATGGTGATTATATGCAGGACAAGGAAATTTTCAGCTTATCACTTGATATAGGCAAGGAAATTATACGCTCAGGCGGTGAAATCAGCCGTGCAAAAGACACAATAATCAGAATTAACAAGGCATACGGAAATAACTGTGAGGTATTCGCATTGCCATCAGTTATTATAGCACAGAGCGGTGAATACATTCAAATCAGGCACATTGATAATGATGACACAGATTTATCAGAGCTTGCAAGACTTAATGCATTATCACGGCGTTTATGTACAAGTAGCAATGAAGAAATAAATGTTACTAAAAAAACAATTTACAGTAAGGCTGAAAACATTATTGCAATATGCACCGCAACAGCATCATTCTGCATTTTTTTCGGCGGCAGTATAACAGATGCCGTATTTTCAGCAATTATAGGTATAATAATAACCTACTGCAATATAGAAAGACTGAATCTGCCGAGCTTTTCTGTCAATCTGATAAGTGCATTTATCTCAAGCTTTCTTGCAAATATTCTGTCGATAATAGGATTATCTGTTAATCCGGACAAAATTATTATAGGAACTATTATGCTTCTTGTACCCGGCTTAATAGTAGTTAATTCTATTCGTGATATGATGAATGGAGATCTTATTGCAGGGCTTTTTGAGCTGTTCAACGCAATAATGTCAGCACTTGCCATTGCACTCGGCGTTGCAGGAGGAATTTTTATTACAAAATGGATTTGACTATACAGATTTTAACCTGTGTGCTTGGCACAATGGGATTTGCGGTAACAATGAAGGTGCCAAAAAAAACATTGATATATATTGCATTAGGCGGTTTGATATCGGCAGGAATAGAACGAACTATGTCGCTATTTTTTAATGATTTTATATCCTGCCTTACAGCAATGACTATTCTGAGCCTTTACTGTGAAATAATTTCAAGAATAATAAAATTACCGACAACAGTAACTCTTATGCCGTCAACTATACCGCTTCTGCCGGGAAGTGCAATATACTACACAATGTTCTGGGCAATTAATGGTAGCAAAGAGCTTATGAGCAGTTATGCAACATCAACACTTTTATCGGGTCTGGGCATAGCTCTTGGTGCGGTTATATCAACTACTGTTGTTAAATTCATTTTAATTTTAAGCTCAGAAAGCAAAAAAAATAAATAATCAATTATTCAGCACAATTGATTAGTGTTATCAATTATGCTAATATATCTTCAGAGGTGAAATGATATGAACATATTAATCGTTCCCGACAGCTTCAAAGGGACACTCAGCTCAGCACAGGTGTGCGAATGTATAAAAAAAGGATTGTCAGATTATAACCCTGACAACGAAATAATCACACTCCCCTTTGCTGACGGCGGTGAAGGTTTCGGACAATGCTTAAGCAATTTATGTAATGGTGATATACTTTACAGCAATTGCAGTGACATATATGGCAGAGCAATAAAAGCGCCTATATTTACATATGGAAATACAGCAATAATTGAATGTGCATCAGCAAGCGGATTACAGAAAAGAAAATGTGTTATGCAAGCAAGCTCATACGGTACAGGTGAGCTGATAAAATCCGCTTATTACAATGGTTTCAGGAATATTGTACTTGGTCTTGGAGGCAGTGGCTGCTGTGATGGAGGTGCAGGTGTACTTGCAGCCCTCGGAGGCGTTTTCAGAAATATTGACGGGGAAATAATTGAATATCCAAAAGGCAAAGATTTAGAGAATATTTTCGGTGTCAGCTTCAGAAACATAGTAAAGGGTATAACCTTTACATACGCTTGTGATGTTACAAATGAATACTTCGGAAAAAACGGAGCTGCTTATGTATTTGCAAAACAAAAAGGAGCAAGTGACAGTGATATTATTACACTCGACAATGGTCTTAAACAGTTCAATGCCTTTCTTCCGAAAGACATAAGCCAAGTTAAAGGCGGCGGTGCCGCAGGGGGAATATGCGGTGGTTTGTATTCAGTTTTCGGCGGTGAAATTAAAAGCGGATTTGACATTCTTGCTGAAGCTTCACAGCTTGAAGAAAAAATAAAATCAGCAGATATAGTTATTACAGGTGAAGGAAAAACTGACAAGCAAACTCTTATGGGAAAGCTTCCGTTTAAAATCAATGCTTTATGTACAAAGCACGATAAAAAATGTGTAATTATCAGCGGCAGTATTGAGGGTGTAAAATTAGGTGATAAAATGATAAGCCTTGCCGATAAAGACATATCAATTGATGAAGCAATAAAAAATGCTGAAAAAATACTTGTGAATAAATCAAAATATATATTGCAATAGAATTGTTTTAAATATATAATAAACATAATAATATATTTTTAGGAGAACAGATATGAAAGTAAGAATTCCAAAGCACAGAGAATTTCTGATTAAATTTGAGGACGGATATGATAAAGAGGCTGAGGCCTGGGAAGCACTCAACCAGATTGTCAAGGATTATTCTGTTGACGGCAAAAGCGTATACACCGAAACCTTTATTGAAGATAATGAGGATAAGGTAAAGGCTCTTCAGGAAAAATACGAATTTACATACGAAATTATTGAAAAGTAAGGAATACTTTATGGAAAAGAAAAAAGCTTATGCTGTTTCTACTGCCCATCTTGACACAGTATGGAGATGGACAATCAGCAAAACAATTAACGAATTTATTCCTGACACCCTTACAAAGAACTTTGATCTTATTGAAAAATATCCCAACTACAAGTTCAATTTTGAGGGTGCTTACAGGTATGAAATAATTGAGCAGATTTATCCGAAGGCATTCAGTCTTATAAGACAATATGTTGATGAGGACAGGTGGTGTCTTTCAGGCACAGGCTATGAAAACGGTGACGTTAACATCCCCTCACCTGAGGCTCTTATAAGAAATCTGCTTATCGGCAATTATTATTTCACCAAAAAATTTGAGAAAACATCAAAGGATATGTTTTTACCTGACTGCTTCGGCTTTGGCTGGGCTATGCCTTCAGTAGCAAACCACTGCGGTCTTTTGGGTATGACAACACAAAAGCTGAGCTGGGGCTCTGCCTATGGTCTGCCCTTTGATTTGGGTAAATGGATTGGTCCTGATGGAAAAGGCATTTACGTCAGCCTTAATGCAAAATCATACAGATATAAATTCACAGGTGATATCAGGGCAGATTTAAGTGTAATAAACAACATCAGCGATAATGCGAAAAACAGTGAGCTCCCGTGGGCAAACCATCTTTATGGTACAGGTGACTGGGGCGGTGCGCCTGATGAAGAGAGCGTAAAGGCTGTTGAGCTGAGCATCAGCAAAAATGATAAAAGTGATTTTGAGGTAATATCTGCCCATACCGATACTGTATTCAAGGATTTAAAAAAACTGCCTAAAAAGGACAGAGATAAAATTCCTGTATGGAGCAATGAGCTTCTTATGACAAGCCATGGTGCCGGCTGTTACACTTCACGTGCTATGAGCAAGCGTCTTAACAGACAGTGTGAGCAAATGGCTCTGGCAGCTGAAAAGGCATGCGTTCTGGCTTATTCCATCGGAGGCTATGACTATCCTATTTCCACTTTAACAAATGCCTGGAAAAGAGTTGTTAAGCATCAGTTCCACGATGATATTACAGGAACATCTGTTATGGAGGCTTATAACAAAAGCTGGAACGATTACTACGTTTCACTGTCACAGTTTAAAAACGAATACCTTGGTGCGAGCAAATCAATATTTGAACAGCTCAACACAAGCTGGATTGATAAAAAATCAGTGGCAGTTATGGTAAGCAACACCACTCAGTTCAGACGCTGCGGAACTGTTGAATGTATTGTAAAAACTCCCGTTAACTGCACTAATCTGCGTGCATATGATATGAGTGGAAAAGAATATCCGTGTCAGGTTATTAATAAAAACGGAAAAAATCTTACCGTTGTTTTCAAGATCGATATAGAACCATTATCATTTAAGGTATTTCAGCTTGTTCCTTCAAAGGAGCCTACACCACTCACAAGTGATGTAAAGGTTACAAACCATTCACTTGAAAACAGCAAGTATAAGCTTATTTTCAATAAGAACGGTGATATCGCTTATCTTTACGACAAAGAGCTGGGCAGGCAGATTCTTGACAAGCCTATTAAAATGGCACTTCTTCACAATACAGGTTCACTTGCATATCCGAGCTGGGAAATCAGAAAAGAGGATATTGACAGAGAGCCATACTGCTATGCAAACACGCCTGAATTTACAGTACTTGAAAACGGACCTGCTCGAGTTGCAATCAAGGTAACAAGAACTGCAGGCAGCTCCGTAATTTCTCAGGTTGTTTCGCTTGAAAGTGAAGCAAAATATGTTAATGTAACAAATTACGTTGACTGGAAATCAAGACGTTCAATGCTTAAGGCTGTATTCCCTACTGCAGCTTATAATGAAAAGGCAACATATGACCTTGGTCTTGGTGTTATCAGAAGAGGTAACAATACAGATAATCTCTACGAAGTGCCTGCACAGAAATGGGCTGACATCACAGACGAAAGCGGTGAGTTCGGTGTATCCATTCTGTCTGACTGCAAAATCGGATGGGACAAACCAAATGACAATACCCTTCGTCTTACCTGCATACACACTCCCGCAGGTGCTTTCACAAAGGAAACCAGACAGGATTTACAGGACCTTGGAAGAAATATTTTCAGCTTTGCAATTTACAGCCATAAAAATGGATTTGAGGAAGGCACTCAAAAGCAGGCTGAATTATATACAAATCAGCTTATCGCTGTTCAGAGTGATATAAGAAGCAATCCTGATGCTTCAGACAGTATTGCAATAGCAGGTATCAGCAATAATGATGTAATACTTCGCACAATGAAAATGTCTGAAGAGGGCGATGAAATTATTGTGCGTGTATATGAGGCTAACGGAAAATCACACAGTAATGTTAAGCTTAAAATATTTAATGAAATCGGTGAAGCATATACTGTTGACGGACTTGAGAATAACATAAGAAAAATCAAGAATACTGAGCATGAAATCACATTCAGTATAAATCCGTTTGAGGTTAAGAGCTTTAAAATAATATACAAAGAGAGACCGAAACGAATCCCTCGTCATCATTATCTGCCACTGACAATGTACTGTAACGCAAAAGGATTTTCACGCATCTACAAGGATGAAATGAAGCACACAATCCTTAACGGAGCAGGCTTCTCATTACCATATGAAGAGCTGCCGCAAAAGGTTGATGCAGGCGGAATAAGATTCAAATTTTTCCAGGATCCGCAAAACAGATATGATGTTATGGTTTGCCGTGGACAATATGTTAAGTGCGGCGATAGAGGAGAAAACAGACTCTATTTCCTTGCAGGCTCAACTAACGGCAAGCAGGAAATCAAAGTAAAGGTTGGCAAAAAGCTTGTTCCACTTACAATAAAGCCGATTAATGAAAATCTCAGTCAGTGGGATATGGCAGGTTTGAATCAGGTTGCAAATGTTAATCCTTATGAAAAGGTCGGCTATCAGTTCAGATATGTAAATCATCCTGAAGGTATAATTCCTGAAAATGCAACTTTCTACGTTTACAGTCTTAACATAAGCGATACTGATATAATTGAGTTCCCTGAAAATAACAAGGTTGTTATTCTGGCAATGACTGTTTTAAAGGAAAGCTCAAGATGTGCAATAATCAGTAAAATTGAGGACACAGCAAACAAGGATTACTACTTCTATGACGATGTTGCACCGATTGAAAAAATTATTGACAAAGCAGATTTTCTTACAATCCGAGCAGGTAAAATTCAGGATCAGAAAAACGGAGGAAAAGGAAAAGGCTTTAAGCGTGACAACATTGTTACAAACATTATACGTTCATACACAAAAAGTGAATGGTAAATCTGTAAATATACATAAGTCCGTATGCAATAAATGCATACGGACTTAATTTTTTTGTAATTGCAAAATACTTTACAGAAAGGCATTTTGTTTAAATGTTGTGGAAAACCATGTTGAAAATGTTGAAAACTCATTTTTAATAAATATTTATTGCTGAAATCTATGTTAAAGTTGTTAAGAATGTAAAGACTTTAACTTGACATTAACAAAAATATCAACAATTTATAATATTTACCATAAAAATATACATTCTGACAAAACAATTAACAACTGCATAAAAAAACACCTTTGGAATAACTCCAAAGGTGTTTTTAAGGAAGAATCTAATCTATATTATTTCTTAAAGAAATTAACTATATCTGTAAAAGCATCATCATCATTGTCATTGAAGCTTGATGGTGCAGCAGCCGCAGCAACAGGAGCAATCGGTGTAGGAGGAGCAACCTCTTTGTTTGCTGTTGTTGACTTAATCTGTCCGCTTGGACCTTCCTCACCGAAGCGAGTAGCAATAACAGTGATAATCATTTCATCCTCAAGGTTTTCGTCAAAATTAGCACCCCAGATGATTTCACAATCAGGATGAACTGCTTCTGTTACAATTGAAGATGCAGCATCAATTTCCTCAAGACCGATGTCTGTTGATGCAGTGATGTTAAGAAGAATACCGTGAGCACCATCAATTGATGTGTTGAGAAGTGGTGAAGAAATTGCAGCACGAGCAGCAATCTCAGCCTTATCCTTGCCCTTTCCACGACCAACGCCCATATGAGCAAAGCCTGCATCCTTCATAATTTCAGTTACATCGGCAAAGTCTGAGTTAACAAGACCTGTTGCATTAACAAGGTCTGAAATAGACTGAACACCCTGACGAAGAACATCATTTGCAATTTCGAAGGCATTGAGGAGAGTAATCTTCTCAGTAGCAACCTCCTTGAGTCTTTCGTTAGGAATAACCATAATTGAATCAACGTTCTTAGCAAGCTCTTCAATACCTGCAGTTGCCTGTGTCATACGACGCTTGCCCTCAAAAGCGAATGGAGTTGTAACAACACCAACAGTAAGGATACCCATATCCTTAGCAATTTTTGCAACGTAAGGTGCGGCACCGGTACCAGTTCCGCCGCCCATACCAGCGGTGATAAATACCATATCAGCACCTGTAAGAATGTCTGTTAAAGCCTCCTTGCTTTCTTCAGCAGCACGAGCACCGATTTCAGGCTTAGCACCTGCACCCCATA
>DBFOUY010000099.1:0-6307 GCA_048365975.1 Eubacterium sp. | reverse complement strand
TAAGTTAATTGTAATGTATTGACAATATATGTAAATTTATAATAAAATCAAACTATAACTATTTTAGGTGGTGAGAAAATGTCATTTGAAGATGCATATATGTCTTTACATAACGATTTGTCTGGTTCAATTTCCAAGAATAGATTTAGAGTCGAATTACTTTGGGGCGTAAGTAAAATGTTTGACATTTTCGAAACCAATGAAGATTTTACAGTGATATTCGATAATGTTTGTGATATTGAACTTCATTTACCAAATGGAAAAGAGTTTTATCAAATAAAGAGCAATAAAAAAGCAGGAACGAAAACTGTAAATTATTATTTAGATACCAAAAATACTTCTAATTCAATTTTTGGTAAATTAATTATACTTAATAATGAGAAATATGATACTAAAAAAGTAGCATTGGTCTCTAATGCATATTTAAAAAATTCGAATAGAGTATATTCTGAATATGAGGAAATAAATATAAATAATATTGATGCGAAATGTAAAAATTTAATTATCAAATCACTGAATGAAGAATTAGGTTTTGAAGTAAAAATAGATAATTTTTATTATATTCATACATCAATGAATTTGGAGTCTCCAGATAATGATTTATTGGGAAAAATAGTTCTTTCGTTTGAACATATAATGGAATGTGAACCGCAAAAACCAAATTCGCTTTATAGATTTATCGTAGAGAAAGCACAAAAGAAGGCTTGTTATGAATTTGATAATAAGACATATGATGAATTGGTAAGAAATAAAGGCTTTACAAAAAATGAACTTTATAGGATTCTGGGTAATTATAAGGATAATATTGATTTAAGTTTTGAAAAAACAAACCAAAGAATTGAACAAATATCAAGTGTTAAATTTCGTCGCGAATTGAAAAAGGCGTTACCTAAACTGTTAGAGGATCTTGATCAATACAAAATATTTAATATACAAGAAGAAAAAATTTCAAAATATTTAGAGCAGGAAAATGAGATTCCAGATGAGTATTTTAGTTTAGTTGAATTTTTATTTGAAATATTTAGTCCTGATTTTCCAATAGAAATTTCAAATGAAGAAATAAGAGTATTTATTATGATGATTGTAAACAGATGGGAAGATAATTACTATGAATAGATTGATATTTAAAACTATATATATTTTTTCTTGTGCAGAAAAATTAGCAAAGAAGATTGAATTTGTTGATGGCAAAAATATAATAACTTCATCATCAATTGATGGAACTAAAAGAGGAAAATCAATTATTTTAAAGAGTTTATATCATTCATTAGGTGCTGATTGTTTTTTTGATGAGAAATGGGATACTACCGGAAAGGTATATATACTTAATTTTTTCATTAATGAAAATGGATATTATATATATCGATGCAATAACTTGTTTAAAATATTTAGTGCGAATTATGAATTATTGTATAAAACCATTAATGCGAGCGAACTTTCTGAGTATTTAAAATCTATAACTGGATTTGCAGTAGAATTACCTAATAGAACAGAAGATAAACTTGAAATCACGCCACCAGCATATAATTATTTATTGTATTTTCTTGATCAGGATTATTTAAACGGACCTTATTTTTTGTCATTTGATCATTTGAAGCAATATGCTAATTATAAAGAAAATGTTTTATTATATCATTTTGGAGTTTTCGATTCCAATTATTTTAATACTATTAAAGAATTAGAAGTATTAAAAACTAAAATATCTGATTCGGATGAAAATTTATCTTTTTTAGAGCATTTACTAGATAAAATATTTAATGATGTTAAAGATGTTTCCTATGTAAAAGGAATTGATAAGTTGTATAAAGAAATTGAGCGTTATCAAGATAGATATTCTGAAATATCGTTGTCATTGTCTAACATAAAGAAAGACTTAATAAAGTTGCGCAATGATAAATACGAATTAATTAATAATATTAATCGTTTAACGACATTAAGCAAGAAAAAAGATAAAGGAATTGCAGATTTAAATAATAATATTTGCCCATATTGCAAATCTAATATTGGTGATAATGATAAATTTTTAATTAAAGAATATGGTTCGTTAGATGATGCTATTATATTGATAAATAGTATTCAAAGTTCGATATCAGCTATTGATAAAAAAATAGCAAGTAAAGAAACAGAGTATTCTCGTTGGTTAGAAAAACTGGAAGAATATAATTCTTGTATATCGGAAAAGCAAGGAGAAATCAACGATGTTATAAAACATCAGGGTTATATGGAGGTTAAGGAAAATATACTTAGCGAGTATGGTGAGACTAGGCAATATTTAAAGGAATTAAATGATGAACAGAATCGCTTGAACAAAATCATAAAGCAATATAATAAATCGAAAAAAGAAATCAATGAAAGGTATTATGAATTAATGCTTTGTGACAAAAATAGGTTCGGTTTAGAAGAAATTAAACCAAAATCTATTGAAAAAATAACACGAGTGTATAAAGCAGGAGGTAGCAATCGTCCTATAACAACTGTTATGTGGTATGTTAATTTAATTAAATTAAAAAATCAATTTAACAGTAGTGCAATATGTTTTCCTGTTGTTTTTGATAGTCCTAATAATGCAGAGACAGACCAAGAAAAAAAGTCAGAAGTGTATAGCTATTTGGTAAATAATGTAGATCATAATAATCAGTTAATTGTTTCAGGAATTGGATATCATGAAGAATTCAACGAAGTGCCATTTGACAATATTATTGAATTAAAAAACGATAAATACCATTTATTATGTGAATCTGATTATAACGAGAATTTTGAATTATTAAAACTACTGTCATCCATGTAAAGAGTTACCACCCTAAAATTAACAAGGGTGGTAACTTTTTATATTTTTTTGATTGCATTTTTGAGATTCAAATTTTAAACTGTTTTGAATTTGTTTTCTGTGAATTCTGCAAGGCGTTGTCTATTTTGTTCAAACACTTCGTCAACCATATGAGTATATATTTTAGCAGTTACGGATATGTCACTGTGTCCCATAAGTTCTTTAGCAACATTTATCGGAACTCCTGCCGCTTGGCAGTCTGTGCAGAATGTGTGACGGAGCAGATAAGGTTCTAAATCTTCAGCAAGTGTGCTTTCTACTATTTGATTTCTGTAAACCTTTGCACCATTTGCAATATCCATTTCTCTTTTGAAATTGTGCCAAGCATGGTAAAATGCGTTTTCATCCATTGGAAGTTTCGGATTTTTGCATCTCACAAATACATATTGTTCATTCAAATTTTTAGCCTTGTGTTCTTGCAAGGCTTTTACTAATTGTGGAGGTATTGGGATTTTTCTTCCCGTACCTGCCTTTGTTTTAGATTTGCCGACTGTCAGTATTGCATTGTCAAAATCAATCCAGAACCATTCCATTCTTCTTATCTCAGCAGGTCTGAGTCCACAGCATAGCATTGTTAGTACCATTGTACCTGCGTAATGCTTTGGTGCTGTTTCAATAATCAGCTTTCTCTCTTCATCGGTAATCGGTCTGCGATGACCTTCGACCACTTTAGGTAACACAATATCATCAGCAGGATTTTCTCCGATTAACTTTTGCTTTACTGCTTTTCGCAATACCCTACGAAGTGTCATCCTGATTTTTGAAACATTAGCCTTGCTGTAGCCAACATAAGTGTTTATAAACCTCTGGCAGTCATCTTCAGTAATATCACACAATTTGAACTTTTCAAAGTATGGAATAATATTTGAGAACAAGTAGTATTTGTAATCATCCTTTGTCACTTGACTGATGTTAGCATTTCGGATATTTAACTCATACCAGTTCTCTGCAAATGCTTTGAAATTAACCTCAGGGAACATAGTTTTGTTCTTTAATTCATCTTGTTCTCGCTGCCATTCCAATAGCTTTTGTTCCATATTCTTTTTGACTTGCCTTTCGGTTTTACCACGAGCAGTCAATCGAATTTTGTTGCCATTGTTGTCTGTAACCTGACGAGTCATTCTATACATTATTGTACCGTCAGGTCGTTTTTCTTCATACATATGATCACTCTCCTTTGCAAGACACACAATATACTATTTGTGTTTGAATATCCAGCTCATTTGTAAACTTTTTTGAGAATATCATAAAGATAATATTTTTTGCTGCCTGTCAGCTCGGCCGTTGGTACATCGGCAAGTAATTTTCTTGCTGATTCTCTGCTGATGTTAAACACTTTACCAACCTCGGTTACATTCAAAAAATAGCCGAACTTACCTGATATTTCTGTTGCTATTGATTTTAATTCGTTAGTTGTTTTCTTCAAATAATTATTCCTTTCTGCCTGCCGATTGCTCGGCAGGACTTTTTAATTTAGTTACATAGATTGTTCCAAACTGTTATCTTCATACTCTTCATAACCACTTGTTTTCTGACCATGTGCAAGTCGCTTTTCAATTTCTTTTTGTGATAACTTGATATATTTTCCTCGAAATCTTCTATTACTTGTGCTTAAGAGGTTTGCGAGATTACCCATAAAACGAATGCTCCCAGTGATAGTAGTTGCATTGTTGTCAGTATCCAACTGCCTATTCTGTGTTTGAGGAATGTATCGTTTATAACTTTCTTTTGTTCGGTAAGACTGTTCGAAAAATTCTCGCTCATTTTCCCAGCCTGTGAGGATATTTCCGTCATTGAGTCCTTCGCCTTCAATTCCAACTTGTCCGCTTGGCTCTGAACATTCGTCTGAAAATCTGTTGCTATCGTTTGCATCACATCCAGAAAATTCGTTGATATACTCTTCAAATCTGATAGAGTCTGACTCAGTTTTTCGGTCTGATTGTTCATCAAATCTTTCATTTGATTTGTTGTTATCATTTCTTCCAAAAGATTCTGTTGCTGTTCCATTATTGAATTCTGCTGTGCTAACAGATTTATCATACTGTTCCAATTCTCCTCCGACACCACTGTACAGATTTGCGGTGTCTGTGCTTTTCTCATCATATCCTTCATATCTTCGAAGGAATTCTTTGCGTTTTGTGAATTCATTTTCCATTGCTCCTTTCAAATATTTTTCATCGTGCAGTTTGAAATCTCTGCACATCTTTCCGTTGGGACATTGATAGAGAATTGTTTCTCTTTTGCTTGTCCAGATTACTTTGTAGCCCTTGTTGTTCATAATTTTTATAAAATCCATTTTGGATTTTGCATAAAGCATTGCGTAGTCAATATCAATAGCAAGTTGCGTTTTCCAGCTGTTGCCGGACATTGCTGCATAGTATTCCTGCGGTTTAACTCTGTCAACATTTTTCTTATTTGCTTTGCAAATAGATAAATTATATTTCAAACATAGTTGGTCATTAACAAATCTTACTCGTTCAATATCATTTTTATTCTGATGAATTTTGTGTCCGTCAAGTGCATTAACAGAATTGATTATTATATGATTGTGTATGTTGTCAGTGTCAATGTGGGTGCAGACCACTGCCTCAAAATTCGGATAGCATTCTTCAACCCATTCGATACCTATTTGGTGAGCAAGTTCAGGGGATAGACTATCTCTTTCATCAAATGATTGAACAGCGTAATAGAATTGCACACCATTCGTTTTATTAAACTGTTCTTTTGTGCTGATGAAATCTTTTACTGCTTTTTGAGCATTGCAGTTGACACCAGAAATCAAACGAGAATTATCGTACAAGGTTTTGTATTCTTGCATGCAGTATTTAATTACACTGCCGAGTGCACCGACATTTTTACTGTTCTTTCGCTTCAAGAAATTTATCGTTGCCATTTGTTTGCCTTTCGGATGATTCTGTTAAGTGCTCTTCTTATTTCATCAAGTTCATTGGTACATTCATCAAGATTTATTAAGTCAATTTTACCGAGTTGAGCAAGCAATCGCAGTTGATTTATGTTCCCACCGATTCGCTTTACCTGATATACAAGATTATCAAATTTTTCAGTATCTCCGATAACATATACTCTGCCTAATACAGAACAGGCAGTAATATATGCAGTCATATTCATATTGAATTTCTTTGCATTGTCTGCAATAATTGATTTATCGGTTGGCGTAAGATGAAGATTTATTCTTTCGGATTTGGTTTCTTTAGCTTTAATAGTTATCACTATCCTTTCATAGTTTTCAAATATATTTTGGCTTTGCCAAACCTCTTTCGGCAGACGAGCCGAAATGATGCGCCCAAAGCGCTATGCTTGGACTCTCCTAAAGGAGAGTGTTTACATAAGGTTCTAGAATTTTAATTATTATAATTATTACTATTGTCGCAACAACCATTGTTGTCTTTCAACCTCTCACACAACTGTCACAAGCGGCTCACAAGGCTTTTTTATTTGTTTATCGATTACTTTGGCTGA
>DBFOUY010000098.1:0-2774 GCA_048365975.1 Eubacterium sp. | reverse complement strand
AGTATGGCGGATAACCTTAAAATGAAGGTCAGATTAATTGACTGCGTAGGCTATATAGTCCCAAGCTCTGTCGGATATATTGAAGAGGAACAGCCGAGGATGGTTTCAACACCTTGGTATGATGAGGAAATACCCTTTAATATGGCTGCTGAAATCGGCACTAAGAAGGTAATTACAGAGCATTCAACAATAGGTCTTGTTATAACCACCGATGGCTCAATAAGCTCAATTCCACGTGATGAATATGAGGAGGCTGAGGAGAGAGTAATTGATGAGCTGAAAGCTCTTGATAAGCCTTTTGTAGTGCTTATGAACTGCGTTGAGCCGAGATCAAACAGTGCTATAGAGCTTTGCACGGCACTTTCAGATAAGTATGGTGTGCCTGTTATTCCTGTTAACTGTCTTGAGCTGACAGAGCAGGAGGTCAACGATATACTGTCTGATATTCTTTATGAATTTCCCATATCAAATGTGGGTATTTCCTTCCCCGGCTGGATTAATTCACTTGAAAAGGATAATTACTTCAGAGCCTCTATATTTAAAAGTGTTAAGGAAAATGTCAATGTTCTGGGAAATATCAGAAGTGTTTCAGGATTTGTTGAACAGATTAAGAGCAATGAGTATATTGAATCAATTTCTGTCAATTCCCTTGACCTGTCAACAGGTTCTGTCAATATAAAGCTGTATGTTGATAACAAGTATTTTTATCAGATACTCAGTGAAAGCTGTCATATTGATATCAGGGATGAAAAGGATTTGCTTGGAAACTTTGTTTCACTTGTTTCTATGCAAAGACAGTATGAGAGATTTGCAAAAGCACTTAATGATGTTGAGGAAAACGGCTATGGTATTGTTATGCCTGAAATGAATGAACTGACACTCAGCGAACCTGAAATAATGAAGCAGGGCGGACGTTATGGTGTAAGGCTTAAAGCAAACGCACCATCAATTCATATGATAAAATGCAACACCTATACTGAGGTTGCACCGATAGTCGGCAGTGAAAGTCAGAGTCAGGAGCTTGTTATGTATCTGCTCAAAGAATTTGAGGAAAACCCTGCGGATATATGGAATACCAACCTGTTTGGCAAGTCACTGCACGAGCTTGTCAGTGAAGGACTTAACAATAAGCTTTATCGTATGCCGCTTGATGCCCGTGACAAATTCCGTGAAACAATTGAACGTGTTATTAACGAGGGCTGTAATGGACTTATATGCATAATACTGTAACAAAAAATAAGGTCGCATTACTGGTATAATGCGACCTTATAAATTATCAATATAATTAAAACTATGTGTATGAATATTTCAATTGGCAGACCTACCATAAACTTCATATGCTTTGTTTTATGGCGGATTTTCAGCATTGTAAGATATTCGCCTAAAGCACCGCCGAACAGACCAAGAAGCATAAGCGTTTTTTCTGATATGCGTCTTTGACCTTTGATTGCTTTTCTTTTGTCGGCAATTGTTGCGGTACCTGCCGCTATATTCATTACCGTAAAACAGACAAGTAGTGCTGTAATGATTTGCGTGATTGTCATATTTTAGATTTAAATTCCTTTAAACTCTTAAAATCCCAGGTATCAATAGCACTCTTTTTACCCTCTGAAAATACATCGCCTGTTGCCTCATCAACTGTGTATATTGATGCACAGTTAGGGCAGATAAGAAAGTATACTGTTTTGAAATCAAGTATTTTTTCAGCATCAAGTCTGTGTTCAAAATTTGAAAACACACCAAATTGAACTTCTTTTTCGCAGTGCGGACATTTCAGTTTAAAGGTTTCACCTTTGCTTTTTATTCTGAGTGAACTTCCAAGTCTGTATTCCATATTTCTCATAGCCTTTCAATGGCAATTAATTATGATAGTACATATTAAACTATTACTGTTGTTATTTTACTACAAATTAAGGATGTGTTCAAGTGTATAAAAAAATTATTTTATCATTTTTATTGATTTTTTGTCTGGCGGGTTGTTCAACAGCACAGTCTGCTCCTATTGAAACGAAGAAGGAAATTGAGCAGCCATATGTAAAAGCTGTCTGGTTTTCATATTATGAGCTTTCATCGTTTACTGAAGATAATGATGAGGCACATTTTAAAAAATCAATTGCTAAAACTTTCAAAACACTGTCATCAAAAGGCTTCAATCGTGTTACAGTCCAGGTTCGTCCCTTTGCGGATGCATTTTATAAGTCTGATTATTTTCCTGTAAGCAGCTATTGCTTCGGTCAGCAGGGAAGTGAGCTGATTTATGACCCTCTTGCAATTATGATTGAGGCGGCACATAAGTACAATATGTCAATTGAGGCATGGGTTAATCCTTATAGAGTAAGCAGCAAAAAAGATTTCAGCGATTTGTCACAGGATAATATAGCCTTAACTATGAAGGATAGTGAGGATTTGATTGTATGTGACACAGGTATCTATTTTAATCCTGCCTGTGATAAGGTTACAGAGTTAATTGTAAATGGTGTTAAAGAGATAGCAGAGGGCTACGCTGTTGATTCAATTTGCTTTGATGATTATTTTTATCCTGTTACCGATAAAACAATTGATGAAAAGTATTACTCTGCTTATAAAAAATCCGGCGGTAAATTAAGCCTTGATGACTACAGACGTGATAATGTTTCAAAAATGGTATCATCTGTATATAAAGCAATTAAGGATATAAACAGTACCATAACATTCGGAATAAGTCCTGCTTCAAATGTAGAGTCTAATTATAATGCTCTTTATGCTGATGTTGAAAAATGGGCAACAGAAAAGGG
>DBFOUY010000097.1:0-2709 GCA_048365975.1 Eubacterium sp. | reverse complement strand
GAATTGTTACAAATATAATTAATTCCATAATTATATTTTAATTAAGGAGATTGTAAAATGGCTACCTCATTAACTTTTATAAATTATGTGTGTGAACAATTAGAGGGGATAGGCAGTCTAAGATACAGAAAAATGTTCGGCGAGTATATGGTTTATCTCAATGACAAGCCTGTTGTGATTGTTTGTGACAACACTTCATATGTAAAAAAGTTAGATGTTATTGATGATATGATGGCGAATGCAGAAATCGGATTTCCGTACAACGGAGCAAAGGAACATTATGTTCTGGATATAGATAATTCTGATTTCAGTAAAGAGGTTGTGCTGAAAATTGAGGCGATCACACCGCTGCCGAAATCAAAAAAGAAAAAGACTGAAAATGAACAGAAATAAACACAAAAGCGATGCAAAACAAGTGCATCGCTTTTGTGTTTTATAATCGTATTTATTTATTGAATTTTTCAACCAAGCTTTCATAACGCTTGTATGCTTTATAAACCGAGTCCTCCCAGCTTATATATATATCGCTTTGTGCCTGCTTGCCGACACGTCTGAGAAGTTCCTTATTATCCATTATTTCAGCAAGAGTTGCTGCCACGGAATGAGCACTTTCCATACACAGAAAGCCTGTTTTGCCATCCTCAATACCCTCTGCCGCACAGCTTCCGTGCACCAAAATACTCGGTGTTGCACAGGCGGCCGCTTCACGTACTACAAGTCCGTTTGTATCAAATACAGACGGGAAAAGAAGAATATCGGCAATTCCGTAATAGCTCAGAATTTCCTGCCTGTCTAAAATCTTACCTGTCCAGATAATATCATTTTTCAGACCGCATTTTCTTATGTAACGTTTTATTGCAGCTTCATCAGCACCGAAGCCGAGCATAATCAGCTTGAATTTTTTGCCGTCACGCTTAAGCTTTGCACAGGCGTCAATGATTAATTCTATGTTTTTATACCATATCATTCTGCCTGAATAAAGAAAAACAGGAATATTTTCAGGAACATTATGCTTTCTTTTAATTACTGCAATATCTTCTGCCGATACATTGGTAACAGGCAAATCACAGCCGTTTGGCATAACAATATAATCGCCCTGATAGCCGAGCTTTCTCAGACTTTCGGAGGTTCCCTCGCTGGTTACCCAAACCTCGTCGGCTGCATTTATGTTGTTTAAAAGAAATTTGTATGCAAAATCCCTTGCAGGCTTTGTGGGAACACGCCTGTCAATGTCATATTCATATTTTGTGTGATAGGTGAGAACAACAGGGATTTTTTTCTTTTCAACAACTCTTCTGAAATAATAGCTTGTGGCAAGGGGTGCGTGTGAATGAAGAATGTCAAAATTCATATTAATAATCGCTTGATGAAGCTCATCCTTAAAGGGCCAGCCTATGCTGTATCCTTCTTTTGAAGGAATCCACCAGCTTTTATATCTGAATATTTCATAATTATATTTATAGTCAAGCTGATTTGGGTTTTTAGGTGTTATAATAACAGCTTCACCCAGCTTTTTATTTATTTCAGCAGCGTAGTTCTGTGCTACATTACTTATACCGTCGGTTGTGGGGGGGAAAGCATCTGTGCCGATACCGACCTTTAATTTATTGTTCAAATGATTACCTCGTTTAAATTATATTAAAAATATTTTAGCATAAAATAACTTGTATGTAAATGTTATGTAAAAATTATTTATATAGATTTAATTATTTGGAAAAACCACTTGATTAAGCTTTAATTATAACTTATAATAATAAATAATACACTCACGGAGGTGATTCTGTGTCCGCAGAGTATTTTGTAACTCTTGAAAAAATAATTGAATTTCATAAGCTTGAGGTTGTATATCTTCCGAAGGATGCAGGTGAAATTAAAATAAAAACGGCTGAAATAAACAGACCGGGTATAGTTTTAACAGGATATACAGATTATTTTGATCCGCTCAGAATACAGATTCTCGGCTGGACGGAGCTTGGCTTTATGCTAACTATGAGTGATGACGAAAGAAACAGGGCTCTCGGCTATTGGCTGGGTCTTAAGCCTGCTGCTGCCGTTATTACAAGAGGTCTTGAAATACCCGAATACTTTATTGATGCCTGCAGGGAATATGAAGTACCGCTTCTTAAAACAGATGAGGAAACATCACCGTTTCTTGCGGCACTTATTGAAAATCTCAATAAGGAGCTTGCTCCGAGAATAACAAGACACGGTGTTCTTGTTGAGGTTTACGGTGAAGGTGTTCTGATTACAGGTGAAAGCGGTGCGGGTAAGAGTGAGGCGGCTATTGAGCTTATCAAGCGTGGTCACAGACTGATTGCCGATGATGCTGTTGAAATCAGAAAAATCAGTGATAAAACCTTAATGGGCAACTCGCCAAGTAATATACGTCATTTCGTTGAGCTTCGTGGTATCGGCATTATTGATGCAAGGCGTATATTCGGTATGGGTGCAGTTAAGCTCAGTGAGAAAATAGATATGGTTATTCAGCTTGAGGCGTGGGATTCAACCAAGGCATATGACAGACTCGGTCTTGATAATGAGTATGCCAATATTCTTGGTGTAAGAGTTCCTGCAATGACAGTGCCGATTACACCGGGACGTAACCTTGCAGTAATTGTTGAAACGGCTGCAATGAATAACAGACAGAAGAAAATGGGATATAACGCTGCAAAGGATTTGATGCTTAGCCTTGGTATGGAGGACATTAAT
>DBFOUY010000096.1:0-4028 GCA_048365975.1 Eubacterium sp. | reverse complement strand
ATTGTTTTGTCCAGTAAAAATGGGGAAAAAGTGAAAAAACAGCATTTTGGGATAACTTTTTGGTATCAAAAATATTATGAATAAAGCTCGATAATAAGTGCTTTTTTATGAATTTTGGGCTCAAAAAATTTAAATTTTGATACCAAAATGCGTTTTTAAAATTGAGTTTTGGGCTCAAAATAAAAAGTCCGAAAAGCGTTGCTTTTCGGTGTGTTTCGGCTGGGCAGTAAAGATTTTTATGCCCAGCCTTTATCCTGCTTTTTTTCGACCAACGAATTTTAGCCGATTTTTATGTCGAATAAAGGGTGCGGTTATCCACTCATTTCAGTTCTATTTCTGAGATGATGCACCTAAGCGCTGTGCTGGGACTATCCTAAACGAATAGTTATTATAATGTATTTTATGATTTATAGGATTTAACGAGTTTTTCTACGACCGTTTTTTGCTCAGAGGTGAGAGACAGCCATTCATTAAAGAAATCTTTTTGCTCCTTTGTTAGATACACAGGCTCTTCAATTTCGTCTTCACAAAAAAATTGCGCCATAGATATACCAAGACCATTACAGATTGCTTCAATTGTAGGAATCGTAGGTGCAGTATTTCTAATGAAAATATTTGAAATTGTGCTTTGTGATAAACCACTTAATTTTGCTAAACGATATTCTGTTATATTTTTAATCTGCATTAATTGCTTAATTCTTACCTTTGCATCCATAAATCACACCTCTATAGAGTTTATTTTACTATTATAGTGAGTTAATAAATAGTTAATATGCGTATTGACAATGCTACTCAATAGAGTTATAATTAGCCTGATAATGAATATTATGGAGGTAATTATCTATGAAAGAAAAGCAAAAAAGAATTATTTCTTGCAATGCTGATGTTGTTTTCTGTTTTATCCGTGGGAACAATGACAGCAAGTGCAGCAATAATCTTATTAAATAGACCTTTGGACAAAGTTTATACTATTACGGCAAGAGAGTACTATTCTAATAAAAAGTATCATGGTGCCATTGATTATGGATGCCCTAAAGGAACGCCCGTATATGCCGCTGAAAGTGGTACAGTTACAATATATGATGGTGGCTACGGTGATGGATATTATGGTAGCAATGATGGTTATGGATGGAGAAACTATATTGATATTGTGCATGGTAATGGTTATAAAACACGTTATGCACATATGTCTACTGGACGTTTTGTTGTTAAAACAGGTACTAAAGTTGAAAGAGGTCAGTTAATTGGCTACTCAGGAAACAGTGGCAATTCGTCAGGTCCTCATCTGCATTTTGGATTATATTTAAACGGGAATAAAGTTTATCCTGAACCATATATAAAAACAACTAACGGATATCATTCGGGTTATTTATCATCTAAACCAGCAGCACCCAAGGATGTATCAACTTCAACAACAAACGGAAAACTTAATATAAAATGGTCTCCTGTTTCTACGGCAACAAGCTATGTTGTTTATGTATATTCGAAATCAAATTGCAGCGAATATGCTTTTAAAAAGGAAATAACAACTTGCAGTATAAGTGGAATTCAACTTAAGCCCGGAAGATATTGGATATGTGTTCATGCAATCAATAGTGCTGGTGCAGGACTGGGAAGCAACTTTGTAGACTATTTGACAGCACCGAAAAACTTAAGAATAACAAAAACAGGAACAAGTATTAAATTACAGTGGGATAATGTACCTAATGCAAATTGCTATGATGTCATAATGACAGATACAAAAGGAAAACAGAGTTGGCTTCATACTGATAAAGCAGAAAAAACTATCACCAATTGTATTCCAGGAAATTATAAATTTGAAGTTCAGTCATTATATAGACCGAATGGTTCAACAACAGGTCAGGTGGTAGGTGCTTATAGTGATATTGTTTCATATTACTTTGGATTGAGCGCTCCTGAAAATTTAAAAATCAATAACAATGACGGAAATATGAATATATCATGGGATAGAGTTGATGGTGCAACATGCTATGATGTCATAATAACAACACCTGATGGAAAGGTTGATTATTGGCACTGCCACCCAACTAATAAGACTATAACGAATTATGATAATGGTATTTATAAAATTGAAGTGCAGGGATTGTATAGAGAAAATGAATCAAAGACCGGTCAGATTGTAGGTCCTCATACAGAGGTTATTACATATGATTATCAAAAAAATTATCAGCCGGTTATTCACACTCATGAATGGAATTCAGATTATACAGTTGACAAAGAAGCAACTTGCATAGAGAACGGTTCAAAATCAATTCATTGTAAAACCTGTGAGGAAGTTAAAAATACAAAATCAATTCCTGCCAGCGGTCATACATTTGGTGATTGGATAGTTGAGCAGGAAGCAACTGAGGAAAGTGACGGTATTGAAATCAGAAAATGTAAAAACTGTGATTATACCGAAACAAGAAGCGTAGATTATATTCCTGTATATGATGAAACATCACCGAGAATTTCAATGACAAGTGTCAATGGAAAAGCAGATGAAGAGGTCGAAGTCAATATTGAATTAGACAATAATCCGGGAATTACTGCGTTAAGACTGGTTATTGACTATGATGAGAATGCACTTGAAATGACAGATTTCACATTTGGTGATGCTTTATCATCAATGAATAAAGGAACCTCTGAAAATTATGGTCCTCACTATTCTTTCTCAATGTATTCAGCAACTGCTGATTTAACAGATTGCGGTACTCTTGCCATAATCAAGTTTAGGGTTAAGAATGATGCAGAGGATGGAGAATATCCAATCAGAATAACATACGATTCCGATGACATATTTAATCTTAAAGGTGAGAGCATTAATTTTGATACTGGAATAGGCATAGTTACGGTGAGTTCCTATCTGTTTGGTGATGTCAACAATGACGGCAAAATTAATATGAGGGATGTTGTTCTGCTTCAGCAAGTTGTTAATGGCTGGAATGTTAATTATAACAAGGATGCGTCTGATTATAATGGTGACGGTAAAATAAATATGCGTGATATAGTTGCTCTGCAGCAGCATATTAACGGATAAATAGGAGGATGTTGATTTGAAAAAAGTTATATCATTAATTTTATCTGTACTGCTTGTAATCAGCTGTACTTGTTCGATTACACTTTTTGCAAATGCGGATGAAAGTGCATCATTTTCAATAGGAAATATTGAAAGTCGAGCCGGCAGCACGGTTGAAATACCTATTGAAATAAATAATAATCCCGGTATTACTTCATTCAGAATTGTTGTTGAATATGATTCCGTAATACTTAAATTAACAAATATATCATTTAAAGATGCTTCACAGGGATTTAATACGGGTACATCACAGATTTATGATTCACCATATTCAATTTCAGGATATAATTCGGGAATTGATATTAATAACAATGGTCAGCTTGCTGTTCTGACATTTGAAATTAATCAATATGCAGAAGAAGGCAGATATGATATAACATTGTCTTATGATGAGGATGATGTATTTAATATGGCGGGTGATAATGTTATCTTTGCCTTAAACGATGGTTTTGTTGAGGTTACTCCCTGCCAGCATACTGGAGGAGAATGGGAGTATATTCAAGAAGAAACCTGTACTGAAGACGGTATAATGATTAAAAAGTGCGATATTTGCGGCAATGAATATGAGAGTAAAAAAGTAAATGCCAAAGGGCATAGCTTTTGTGACTGGGTAATTGAAAAACCGGCGACTTGCACTGAAAATGGCGAGAAATCAAGAGTTTGCTCTGTGTGTACATATGAGGAAAGTGAAATAATCAACGCTTTAGGTCATGCTTATGCTGATGAATTTACGATTGATAAGGAAGCAACCTGTACAGAAAATGGTGAAAAATCAAAGTATTGTACAAGATGTAACAACAGAATAGAAATAACCGTCATTAATTCCACAGGACATTCTTTCGGTGAGTGGGAAATTGTAGTATCTCCTGATTGTATAAATTCAGGAAGTAAGCAAAGAATTTGTAAGAATTGTGGATTTACTGAAACAGAAAACTTAAATCCAAAAGGG
>DBFOUY010000095.1:0-16698 GCA_048365975.1 Eubacterium sp. | reverse complement strand
CTGTAACGTGTTTTAAGAATCATTTCCTCAACATCGTTAAAGCTTTCAGGTCTGTAGCCGTAACGAATACCATCATATCTGCCAAGGTTTGAGGACGCCTCAGCACAGGCAATAATATAGTAAACAGGCAGTGCCTGCTTTAAAACAGGCAGACTGATTTCAACAATTTCAGCACCATTATCCTCATAAAACTTAATTGCGCCGTCAATAGCTTCCTTAAGCTCAGGATTAATGCCCTCAAAATATTCCTTTGCAACACCGATTTTAAGACCCTTTACATCGGCATTGTCAAGAGTATCGGCAATATTTCCGAACTTAAAATCAACACTTGTCTGATCGTTGGCATCAACACCTGCAATAGTATCAAATACAAGTGCTGTATCCTTAACTGAATTAGCCATAACGCCTATCTGATCAAGAGATGAACCGTAGGCAATAAGACCATAACGTGAAACCGCACCATATGTCGGCTTAAGACCAACAACACCGCAGAAGCTTGCAGGCTGACGGACTGAGCCGCCTGTATCAGAGCCGAGAGCGTAGGCAGCAAGATTTGCACAGACTGCACTTGCACCGCCGCCTGATGAGCCGCCTGTTACGTGGTTGACATTTCTCGGATTAAGCGGAGCACCATAAAAGCTTGTTTCGCTTGTTGAGCCCATAGCAAATTCATCCATATTTGTTTTGCCGAGCATAACAGCACCCTGAGCCTTAAGCTTTGACCATACAGTAGCATCATAATAAGGTCTGAAGCCTGTAAGAATTTTTGATGCACAGGTAGTAAGGTCGCCGTCACTGCAGATATTATCCTTAAGTGTCATAGGAATACCTGTCAAAGCAGTTGCATTACCCTCTGCAATCAGCTTATCGGCAAGCTTAGCATTTTCACGTGCCTTGTCAAAGATAGTTGAAACATAAGCATTATATTTTTTATTATCACTTTCAATAGCTGAGATATATTTTTCGGTAAGCTCTGCCGATGAAATCTCGCCGTTTTTAAGCATTTTTGATAAAGGTGAAATAAGCTCTCTCATTTATATTCCTCCCTTAACACAGAACATACCCTTGGAGCCGTTAACATTAGAAAGTATTTTCTCATTCGGCAATGACTCCTTAACAACATCCTCACGAAATTCTTCTGCAGGTGTTGCTGTTGAGGATACATTTCTGATTTTTTCAGCATCACCCTCAACCGAATTATTGATTGTATCGGCAAAGGCGATAATATCATCCATATCCTTAATTATTTTATCAAGCTCTTCATCTGAAAAGTCAAGACGTGCCAGACGAGCAAGCTTTATAACTTCGTCCTTAGTTATCATATCAAAACCTCAATTATTTTCTTAATTTGATGTGTACCTCACGGAGCTGCTGCTCTGTAATTTCATTAGGAGCACCGCACATAAGGTCCTGAGCCTTGCCGTCCATAGGGAATGCAATAACCTCACGGATATTCTCCTCATTTCTGAGAAGCATAAGCATTCTGTCAACACCCGGTGCCATACCTGCGTGAGGAGGTGCACCGAACTGGAATGCAGTATAAAGAGCACCGAACTTTTCTTTGAGCACATCCTCATCATAGCCTGCAATTTCAAATGCTTTCTTCATAATATCAATATCGTGGTTACGCACTGCACCTGATGAAAGCTCAACACCATTGCACACGATATCATACTGATAAGCAAGGATTGTAAGCGGATCCTCATTCTCAAGAGCATCTAAGCCGCCCTGAGGCATTGAGAATGGATTATGTGTAAATCCGATTTTCTTTTCCTCTTCCTTATATTCATACATCGGAAAATCGTTAATAAAGCAGAATCGATAAGCATTCTTTTCAATAAGGTCAAACATTTCACCGAGCTTTGTTCTTATCTGACCTGCATATGATGCAGCCTGAGCCTCACTGTCAGCAATAAAGAAGATAGTGTCACCGACCTCAAGACCTGCCATATCAGCAAGCTCTGTTTTCATATCATCAGGAATGAATTTGTCAATAGGTCCTTTATAGCTCTTATCCTCCTGAACAAGCAGATAGCCAAGACCGCCCATACCGATTGACTGAGCGAATTTAAGGAGCTTTTCGTGCTTGCCCTTTGAAATTTCAGCGTGCACCTTAATCGCTCTTACAGTCTGACCGTGGAATGGCTTGAAGGTACATCTCTGGAAGAAATCTGTTACATCAATTATTTCAAGTGGATTTCTTAAATCAGGCTTATCTGTACCATATTTAAGCATAGCCTCCTTAAAGCTGATAACAGGGTAAGGAGCGTCTGTAACTGCATATCCCTCAGGTGCAAATTTTTTAAAGGTTTTTGTTAAAATCTCCTCGCCTACTCTGAATACATCCTCCTGAGTAGCAAAGCTCATTTCAAAGTCAAGCTGATAGAATTCACCCGGTGAACGGTCAGCTCTTGCATCCTCGTCACGGAAACATGGTGCAATCTGGAAATACTTGTCAACCCCTGAAACCATAAGGAGCTGCTTATACTGCTGAGGTGCCTGTGGCAGAGCATAGAATTTGCCCTTATGCACACGGCTTGGCACAACATAGTCACGTGCACCCTCAGGTGATGATGCACAAAGAATCGGTGTCTGAATTTCAAGAAAGCCCATATTTGTCATTTCCTGTCTGAGGAAAGAAATAACCTTGCTTCTGAAAATCATATTTTCCTTAACCTTCTGATTTCTAAGGTCAAGGAAACGATACTGCAATCTCTTGTCCTCTCTTGTTTCCTTAGAGGTCTGGATTTCAAACGGAAGAGGCTGACGAACCTTGCCGAGGATAGTAACCTTCTTAGCCTCAACCTCAATAGTACCTGTTGCAATTTTAGGGTTGATTGTATCCTCGTCACGCTTTTCAACAGGACCTTCAACTGAAATACAATCCTCTTTAGAAATACCGTCAAGCAGACTTGTGTCACGCATAACAATCTGCATAACACCCTGCATATCACGAAGGTCAATAAATGATACACCGCCGTGATCACGAATATTTTCAACCCAGCCTGCAACCTTGACAGTGCTGTCAATATCAGCCTCGCTGAACTGATCAAGTGTTTTTGTTCTGTAAAGTGTAGAAAACTCCATAAAATCAATCTCCTTTTCAAATTCAGGACGCAAAGCTCTGCAAAAGCTTTATGACCCATAATAAAATAAGCAGTCTTAAGTCCGAATAGGACGAAAGACTGCTTCCGTGGTACCACCTAAATTAGCCGAAAAACGGCTCACTCAAAGGGATTAACGCTCCCTAAACGCCTGATTCTACTTGCACTAAGCTTTCCTTCAGGAACTCGTGGGTGTTTTTCGCTATCTGCTTGTGCCTGCTTGCACCGACCGCAGACTCTCTTAAACAGCGGCAAATAACTACTCGCCCAGTCAAAGTCATTAAATATACAGCTATAATAACATTAATTTTATTATTAGTCAATAATTTGTTTTTAAGAATTTTTTCTGATTTGTTTTTCACAAAGAATGTGCATAACTATTTCAGCAAGATAGATAGCAAAGGTTATATACCAACCGATGCCTGCACCGCCGATTATCAAACCGAGCACAATAAAAGCAGCTGTATTGATTACACTGAAAATCATATTTCTCAAAAAGCCTGTTTTTGTAACAGAAAACAGTGATGAAATAATAACAGCAAGATTAAGCACAATCACAAGTGCCATGCTGACAAGTGGCATCATTACATCCCCTATCCCGACAGTGCTGTTTACCAATCCCATAATCATACTTACAAGACTGACATCACCATACATAGGCAGGCACATTGATGCAAGCGGTGTGAAAAATAGTATAAGTCTTATGATAAGAAGCGGGGATGCAATTGATGATGACTTAATTATGTTAAGAAAATTATTTACCGCATCAACCTCTTTCTGCGCCTTTGCGGCATCTGCTTTTAAATTCTCATCCATATTATAATAAAGCAGATTGACACCGCAATAAGGGCATTTCTCTTTCATATAAAACGGACTTAATTTTTTACCGCATTTCGGACATAAATCATTCTTCATTTACAGCACCTCCCGAAACCTCTTTTGATAATTCCTCACGTCGTACTTTCATATCCGCTCTTATTTCAGCAAGCTTTTTACCTGTAAGGTTATAAAAAAGATAAGGAACAGCCGATAACAAACCGAGTGCCGCAGGAATAACTGTATACAATGCCCAAATCCATAAATCTGTATGCTCACCTTTGACAGTTATCTGCTCACCGGCAGCATTTTTAGTAAATGACAAGCCTATTAGCGGCAAAAGTGCAGTACCGAGTGAGGTTGAAACCGAGCCTGTAAGCTTGCCGACAAATGTAAGAACCGAGAATGAAACGCCCTCGTTTCTCTCACCTGTTTTCCATTCCATATAATCGACAGTATCACCAATCATTTCAGTCGGTATTACACTGTTAATTGTATTGAAGAAGCTGAATATAAAATTCTGCACCATTAAAAGTATTGAAATAACAACGATATTTGAATTATATGAACCCAGTCCCACAAGGAACACACAGGTGCTTACAGCAAATCCGCTGACAATTTTAATAAGAACAATCTGTCTGTTATCAAATTTTTTCTTAAGCTTTGGAATTAACAGATATGTAAGGAAACCGAATATTGTACCCGGCAGATTTATCCACAAAACAGCAGAATTGAGATTAAGTACCTCTGAAAAATAATATGTCTGGAATACACCTGCAAGTCCGCCCAAAGTACCCAAAACATTAGCAATAATAATCAGCATAAGCGGTTTGTTCTTGAACATTACCCTGAAACCTTCAAGAACTGATGGTTCCTTAACCGACTGAACCACTCTCTCCTTAGTCTTTCTGCCTGCAAGCGAAAACAGTCCCAAAATCATTGCAGCTGCAATAATTGCAAGAATAAGGAAATCCTGCGAAAGTGTAATTTTCCACACACCGTTGTTTGAAAAGTCCATCATAACAACAAGAAGTGTAGTTGACAATCCACCTATAATTCCTGAAATAAATCTTGCACTTGAAATTGCCCTTGTTCTGTCACTTGGTGATGGTGAAATAGCTGTACTCATACCCCAGAATGGCACATCACCTATTGTATAGACAAACTCCCATATGAAATACGATATGTACATATAAATAATTTTAGTCGTGGTTGATTTTGCATCAGCTAAAATTTCCGGTCCTGCAAAAAGCATAATTGTTGCAATTGAAAGCGGAATCGGAACAATCAAAAGATATGGTCTTAGCTTGCCGTATCTCGTTCTTGTTCTGTCAATGATACCGCCCATAAGCGGGTCGTTGATTGTATCCCATATACCCAAAACAAGAATCATTGTTGCAACTGCCTTTTCAGGAATACCAAAAACCTTTGTAAAAAACAGTGACAGATATCCGCCGGCAACAAGATTATACCCAAATACCTGACCTGCATTAGCAAAACCATAGGCTAAATTTTCTCTAACGCCTACATATCGCTTTTCGCTCTCCTTCTCAGCCATAGTTCCCCCTCCTGCTGATTTATTAATAATTATATGATAATAAAAAAGGGCTGACACTGTCAACCCTTTTTAAACATTTAATTCAACTTATTCTGCAGCAGACTCTGTTGTACTTTTTGCAAAATAATCATCAATGCGATTTTCCATCTCAGAATATTTATTTGTATTCATATCCTTTTTAAGCACCTTAGTGCCATCAAAGGAAATAAGATACTCACCCACTGTTTTCATTGAAAAAGTTTTTGAACCATCTTCAGATGTTGAATCTTCATTCTGAGTAACTATATTTGCAACAACCTTTACATAATTGCCGCCATCGTGTTCATATCCGTTTGAGGCAACCATAATACTGTAATCCTCAGTCACATCCTGAAGACTAAGCTCCTCAGCCGAATAGCTGTTTTTAATATAGTTTACAGCATCAGAATCCTTGATTTTTGCATTTGCAGTAGTAACCTGACCTGACGGAAGAGTACTTTCAGTAGTATTTTTATCGTCATTTTTGTCAGCAGTACAGCCTGCAAAAACTGCAATCAGCATAGCAGCGGCAAGAAGGACAGAAATAATCTTTTTCATATTATCAATCCTCGTTGCAGCAGTCACATTCCTCTTCAATTTCAAATTCAAGCATCTCGCCGCAGTTAGGACAAGGGATAGTACCGCCGAGAACAGTTTCCTCATCTACTGTAATTTCAGTACCGCATAGAGGGCACTCAACCTCAAACTCCTCGCACTCGTCATCACAATCGCAGCAGTCATCGCAGTCGCAGCAGTCAAAATCATCGTCATCAATAAGGTAATCCTCAACCTCAGCAAGGTCCTCATCAACAGCATCAAGCTGCTCAGCCATAAGCTCCATACCTTCTGTTACATCGTCGATATCATCGCAAAGATTTGTTAAAACATCAACAATAGCATTGAAAACCTTAGTTTCCTTTTTGTTTGCATCAAGATCAAGTCCGTCAAGCAGACCCTTTAAATAGCCCAAGCTCTCAATAGTTTCCATAATAAAGCTCCTTTTAAATATATAAATTTGAATTTATGCTCTTTCCATATACTCACATGTTCTTGTATCAATTCTGATCATATCGCCTTCGTTAATGAAAAGCGGAACACGAATTTCTGCACCGGTTTCAACCTTTGCAGGCTTAAGTGTATTTGTTGCAGTATTACCCTTAAGACCAGGCTCGGTTTCAGTAACCTCAAGTGTTACAAAGGTAGGAGGTTCAACACCGAATACCTTGCCCTTGTATGAAAGAATACGGCAAACCTCATTCTCCTTAACATACTTAAAGTTGTCTGACAAATCAGCCTCTGAAACAGGAACCATATCAAAGGTTTCGTTATCCATAAAATAATATAATCCGTCATCACTGTATGAATAAGCCATTTCTCTTCTCTCAATAAATGCAGTCGGGAATTTAGCTGACGGATTGTAGCTTTTTTCTGTAACTGCACCTGTTATAACATTCTTTGTTTTTGTTCTTACGAAAGCAGCACCCTTACCCGGCTTTACATGCTGAAACTCAACAACCTGTAATACGTTGCCGTCCTCTTCAAATGTAACACCGTTTCTGAAATCACCTGCTGATACCATAATTTATACCTCCAAGATTTATAATCTTAATTTCTTACCTTACCATTTTATATTATTTCAAGCAATAAATCAATACCCATTTTATAGCTATCTTTGCCATATCCGCAAATTTGTTTAACACAAACGTCAGTTATGACAGAAACTTTCCTGAAATCCTCTCTTTTGTGTATATCTGACATATGCACCTCAACAAAGGGAGTATAGTCACTGACAGCCTCAATAGCATCACGAATTGCATAGGAATAATGGGTGTAAGCCCCTGCATTGATAACAACTCCGTCAAACTCGTCCTTGCTCTCGTGAATTATATCAATAATATCTCCCTCGTGATTTGACTGGAAAAATGTCATTTTAGCACCATTAGCCTTGCCGTAAAGTTTCAGCTCATCATTGATTTGCTTTAAGGTTTCACCACCATAGACATTCTTTTTTCTTATGCCTGTCATATTAAGATTAGGTCCGTTTAAAACAAGAATCTTCTTCATATCTATCACCAAGAAATATATTAATCCAAATTATAAACTAAGTCAATAAAAAAATATGAGAGTACAAAATTGTACTCTCATATGTAGCTCGGTATAACCTTACTTAAACTTTCTTTTACGAGCAGCCTCGCTCTTCTTTTTACGAGCAACAGATGGCTTTTCATAATGCTCTCTCTTACGAACTTCCTGGATAATACCATCACGAGAAGTCTGGCGCTTAAATCTGCGAAGTGCGCTGTCGAGAGTTTCATTCTCTTTAACTTTTACTTGGCTCATTCAATTCCCTCCCTTTTCCTCTTCGGGGGTATTTGATACTTTGTTAATATCTGTGCACGATTATATACAAAAATATTCTAAAAGTCAAGCATTTTGACAAGAAATATGAAAATTCATTTTAATTTTTCTGTTTATCTGCGCCGTTTTCACTGCTGTTTTTATTTTTGTGTCTGAATATCACAAGCTTGCTGAAAACATAGTTAAGAATGACCACAACAACCTGCATAATTATTTTTGCAATCATATTGCCGTTCAGGTTAAAGTCGAAAATATCCCAGCTGATTTTGCCCATATGCATTATGTCAACCAACAGCCACAAGCCTGCCGACTCAACCACAAGGCTGAAAATCCTTGCACCGAAAAACTCAATCAGTTCCTTGATTACAACGTCTGCCTTCCAGCTTTTTGATTCAAAGACCCACAGCTTATTTGTGAAATATGCAAATATAACGGTAATCAGCCAGCTTATGACGTTGCTTAAAAGATAAAGCTTCGCACCGATTATTGCATCAAATACTTTAAATGATACAAGACTTACGATTGTTGCCAGCACACCGAAGAAAACATAGCTGATTAATTCCTTGTATTTTTCAAATAGTTTTTTAATCATTTGTTCAACAATTCCTTATATCTGTCATTTGATTTCTGCAGTTCCATTTCAAAATCCTGTCTGTTCTTCTGCTTCATTGTATCAAGAACAAGACCTGAGAAAAAGCTGATTATTGCAGCAAGCATTGTAATTCCGCAAACAATAACTGTAGGAATTTTGTCAACCATACCTGTTTTGAAAAATGAAATTAAAACAGGAATAAAGAAGCCGACTGAAAGAATAAAAAGAATGAGTGCGATAATAGAGAAAAAGGCAAACGGCTTGTAATTCTTGAAAAGCCTTGCAATTGTCATAAGCACCTTGAAGCCGTCTGAATAGGTATTGAGCTTTGACTCACTGCCCTCAGGTCTGTCACGGTATTCGATAACAACATTTTCACAGAACATATTTTTATCAACTGTGTGAATTGTCATTTCAGTTTCAATTTCAAAGCCCTTTGAAAGCACAGGGAAGGTTTTAACAAAATTATAGCTGAAGGCTCTGTAGCCTGTCATTATATCTTTGATATTGCTTTTGAAAATAGTGTTAATGCTTGCCCTTACAATTGAATTGCCGAAATTATGGAACGGGCGCTTATTCTCTTCAAAATATGTTGATGAAAGTCTGTCACCGACTACCATATCAACATTTCTTTCAAGTACCTTGTCACACATTTCCCTTGCAAATTCAGCAGGATATGTGTCATCGCCATCAGTCATAATATAACATTCAGCATCAATATCTCTGAACATTCTTCTGATAACATTGCCCTTGCCCTGCTGATATTCACTACGAACTATTGCACCCTCAGCCGCAGCAATTTCTGCAGTATTATCACTTGAGTTATTATCATAAACATAAATTGTTGCTTCAGGCAGCACCTTCTGAAAGTCATTAATAACCTTCTTAATTGTAACTGCCTCATTGTAACAAGGAATCAGAACTGCTATTTTATCCATATTTCGTTACCCTCCAACTCTATCTCCTTATCGGCTTCATTATTTTTATTTCGCGAGAATGTTATAAATATTACAAATGGTATGCAGACCACCATAGGTATTACATACCTCATATACGCAACAGGACCTACGAAGCAGATTGCATAGTTTGCAAAAATCGGCAGACATACCAGAAGCTCAGTATATTTTTTCCTCATAAGCATTGCAAGGAATATTACAACGTAACACCAGGTATAAAACGAAAATTCAAATATACAGGAAATTATCGGTATTCTGTCAAGTGCATTCATCATCTGAGAAACCGCTGATCTTGCACCATCAAGCACCTCAGGATTATCAAGTCCTTCAAGATAATCAGGTATTGTTTTATCAGTGTTTCCATTATAATAAGTAGCATCATGATTTGACTCAAAACAGAACCAACTGAAATTCATATTTAAAAATGCTTCAACATAGCATGCAGGATGCTTTGCAAGCTGAGCAAACCAGGTTTTAAAATAATTAATTAAATCATCAGTAGTTGCATATTTATTATATGTACCCTTTACTTTATCACTTCTGTCAGGCACATAACGCTCTGCAATATCACTGAGAGTTAATTCGCCTCCACCGAGGATTTTACGTATATTCTGCTCCTCCTCAGGGGTAATTTCATCCTCGAACTCAACAATATATCTTGCAGTCTGCTGAAAAGGTATAGACAGCATTTCTCTCGGACTGCCTTCGTTAACACCTGCAAGCTTAAAGGCAGCGCCTGTAAATCCTACCTTAAACAATAATATCGGAATAAGCATTACAGATATAATTTTGAGTACAAATCTCTTATCCTTTCTGAAATGAATAACAGCAAACGGCAGAAGGATTAACACCAGATAAAAGCTGTTGTTTCTCACCAACATAAGAATAAATAATGCCAAAGCGAGCAGACAGTATTTTGACTTGGTGAATTTTTCGGGCATTTTAAATGCATCATAAAGCAACAATGTTACTATCAGAAGCATAATTGCAAATGGTGTATCTTTGAAGGTAGTCATTCCCCATAATGGGAACAAAGGACAAAGTGTAAAAAACAGATAAACTATTTTTGCAAGCCTTTTTGACATACCATATTCCTGAAGCTTGATTACTGAATAGGTCAGGGCTGCAGCAAACACTATGCTCTGCAATACACAGTAAAGCTCAATACCTGCAAAATAAGAGCCTATAAGCTCACCGAATTTAAGAAAAATGCCGAGCAGCAGGGTATGTGCCACAGGGTGATGATTAGTAAGAAGAATATCTGAAGGCTCTCTCGGCACAGTGCCCGGACTCCAGCTCATTTCACCATTGCCTAAAATCTGTGCGAACTGATCTCTTGTATCAGTACCCATTCCGCCCGGAGCCATAATAATCATATATGGCACCCAACAGACAATCATAATTAATGTAAGCTTAGCAAAGGCTTTTTTATCAAAACCATTACTAACAACATTGATCCTCTCAATATTGACTCTGTTTGCAATATCATACACAAAGAAAATAAGGGTCGCAATTCCTATTCCCTTAAAACACGATGTAACAAATGCTGTTGTACTGCCGAAAACCTTGTCCCAGGAGTTAATCTTAAAATAGCTGTCACACAGAAGAATAAATAGTGCACCTATAACAGAAAAAGGTATACCCCACTTAATATTCCTTCTGCTGACTTTAGGAATTAAATAAACGAAACCGAAAAATGCTATTATAACAAGCATATATACAGAATAATCGGGATATGAAAAAGCCGCCTTTATCTGCCAAAATACAATGAGAGCCCTACTTCCGAGTTTTTCCTTAATAGAAGCATCCGCAATATATGTTCCATTGGATACAACAACAGAAAAGCTTGAGATTATTGCTAAAATAAATGCTTTTATATAAATTGATGCGGTGTTTTGTTTTATATTTTTTAACATTTCACCCTCCATGCAAAACAGTTTTTTGACAATTTTATACACGCGAGCAGTACGTATATACACAACATATTGTAACATCCGTATAATAAAATGTCAATAATTGCATAAGTTAAAATTTACATTGTTGACATTTGAGTTTTATAGCGTTATAATGAATAAAACGATGATAAGGACACGGCTTGATTAAGGAGCTTTCAGAGAATGTGCGGTCGGTGCAAGCACATAAGCGAATTATTAAGCTACCACCTTTGAGTGCTGCCAATACCAGCCGGCTTGCTACCGTTAAACAGCAAACGAGTGGCATATTTTTATGCAATTCAGGTGGAACCGTGGATTTAATTCACCCTGATTTATTCAGGGTGAATTTTTATTTTTATAGGAGGGTTAATGTATGATTAAGATTACATTAAAAGACGGCTCGGTCAAGGAATTTGAAAATGCAGTTTCCGCAGCCGACATCACAAAAGAAATTTCAATGGGTCTTTACAGAAACGCTTGTTCCTGTAAAATCAACGGCGAAGTCAAGGACTTAAGAACAGTTGTTGATACTGACTGCGAATTTGAGGTTTTAACCTTTGATAACGCAGACGGCAAAAAGACCTTTAACCATACCGCATCACACATTATGGCACAGGCTGTTAAAAGGCTTTACCCTGATGTAAAGCTGACAATCGGTCCTGCAATTGACAGCGGTTTTTACTACGACTTTGATGTTGAAACCCCATTTTCTCCTGAGGATTTAGAGAAAATTGAAAAGGAAATGAAGGCTATTGTCAAGGAAAATCCTGACATTGAAAGATTTGAGCTTGAGCCTGCTGAGGCTGTAAAGCTTATGGAAGAAAAGAATGAGCCTTACAAGGTAGAGCTTATCAACGAGCACGCGGAAAAGGGCGAGCCTATCAGCTTTTACAAACAGGGTGAATTTACTGAGCTTTGTGCAGGCCCTCACCTTATGGATATAAAAGCTGTAAAGGCATTCAAATTAACCAACTGCACAGGTGCATACTGGCGTGGTGATGCAAATAATAAAATGCTCTGCCGTGTTTATGGTACTGCATTCCCTAAAGCATCAATGCTTGAGGAGCATTTAACAATGCTTGAGGAGGCTAAAAAGCGTGACCACAACAAGCTCGGACGTGAGCTTGAGCTTTTCACGACAGTTGACTATATCGGTCAGGGTCTGCCTATTCTTCTTCCCAAGGGAACAAAGATAATTCAGCTTTTACAGCGTTTTGTTGAGGATGAGGAAGCAAAGAGAGGCTGGCAGTTAACAAAGACACCTTTAATGGCAAAAAGTGACTTATACAAAATTTCAGGTCACTGGGACCACTATAAGGACGGTATGTTTGTACTTGGTGATGAGGAAAAGGACAAGGAGGTATTTGCACTTCGTCCTATGACCTGCCCATTCCAGTATCAGGCATATCTCAACAAGCCACGTTCATACCGTGACCTCCCTCTCAGATATGACGAAACATCAACTCTTTTCAGAAATGAAGCAAGCGGTGAAATGCACGGCTTAATTCGTGTACGTCAGTTCACAATTTCAGAGGGTCATTTAATGTGCACCCCTGACCAGCTTGAGGACGAATTCAGAGGCTGCTTTGAGCTTTGTGAATATATGCTGAAAACTCTGGGTCTTTATGAGGATGCAAGCTTCCGTTTCTCACAGTGGGATCCTGATAACAGAGATAAGTATATCGGCACAGAGGAACAGTGGGACGAGGCTCAGGGCAAGATGAAGAACATTCTTGACGACCTTGGTGTTAATTATGAAATCGGTGTCGGCGAGGCTGCATTCTATGGTCCTAAGCTTGACATTCAGATTAAAAATGTATTCGGCAAAGAGGACACACTTATCACCATTCAGATTGACCAGATGCTTGCTGAAAAATTCGGTATGGAATACGTTGACCGTGACGGTGTAAAGAAAAATCCTTACATCATTCACAGAACATCAATCGGATGTTATGAGCGTACACTCGCTTATCTTATTGAAAAGTATGCAGGCGCATTCCCGACATGGCTTGCCCCTGTTCAGGTTAAGCTGCTTCCTATTGCAGACAGACATCTTGACTATCTTTATGATGTTAAGAAAGCACTTGAAGCAAAAGGTATCCGCTGTGAAATTGATGACAGATCTGAGAAAATCGGATTTAAAATCCGTTCTGCTCAGCTTGAGAAAGTACCTTATATGCTCCTTGCAGGCGATAAGGATATTGAAAACAACACAATTTCAGTCCGTTCAAGAAAGCAGGGCGACGAGGGGGCAGCAACTCTTGATGAATTTCTTGCAAGAATACTTGAGGAAATTGAAACAAAAGCATTATAAAAAAACAACAACCGCTTACAGCATTAACTGTAAGCGGTTACTTTTTATATTACTATATTTATTACTGTTTCATTGCGTTATATGCAGTAAGAACAGCCTCGTCACTGATATTGCAGCCAAGCTCGTACAAGGGTACTTTTGCAAAAATCTGTTCAAGAACGTCAAAGAGCTTATTCATATCTGAATGATTAAGCTTTCTCAGTGTCTGAGAAAAAATATTGAAAACTGCCTTGCTTGTATCAGCCTGTTTTATCCAGTTATCCTCACTTCTCTGCAAAAAGCATATTCCTGCAAGCTTTACAATTTTCGGCGTTGAGTAATCATACTTGCCGCTGAATGGAGTACCGCAGGCATAAACCTCACCATCAATGAGCCTTATAGCAGGTTTATCATCATTGAGCATATAGCACCTGTCACCAAAATGCTTGAGCCATAGCTGAGTATGGGTGGACTTTCCAACACCGCTGTCAGCAGAAAATGCATAAGCTCGTTCATCAACGACAATGCAGGAGGAATGAAGCAGTATACCATCAAATTTAATAAGCTCAGTATAAAAATCAGAGCCTGTCAGCATATATTCCCAGTCACCCTGCTGAAGCTCAGGATGCTCTGCAACAGCTGCACCGATACGCTTGTCAGTTACATTTATATTAATGTCAATATGCTGATTTTCATCCTGACAATCAGCAAGATAAGGTATTGCCTGTTTTTTTGTTCTGCCCTCAGGGTCAATAATATTTACTTTTAATCCTGCAATATCATAAATTGCCATATCTTTACCTCATATATTTTATAATCTTGCAACAATTTCATAACCAACAGACTCTGCCGAAGATATTTCATTGTCATAATCAAGGGGACATTCTGCTATTTCAACAAAAGCAATAAAACCCATATTGCCATCAGTATTAACAGGCAGAGCATAAAGAGTTTTGATTATCATACAACCTTCCCTCTCCTCGTCAGTCTGGCTTATTTCAACTGCAAGCTCAAGCACCTGTGCCTGCCAGAGCCTGATACCTGTCAGCTTTTCATATTCTTCAATAATTACATAAATATCGTTCATACTATTTTCACCCGATACAAAGCAAACAGATATTAATTAATATAATTGACAATTTCATCGCTAAGCCTATTAATGCTTATTATTTCATTAAAATCAGCACCGCGTATCTGAAGCGGTACACCGACATTCATAAAATATGAACCTGATTTTATATAGCTCCTGTCGCGGACAGTCATTGAATAAACAGCATTCTCATCAAGACCTGCAAAAACAAGATTCATAGTTTTTTTATAGAATTTCGTACCATTTGCCGCAAGGAAAGCAACACTTTTTGATTTATCAGCATTAACATACTGATTAAGAAGCACCTCGTCATCCTCAATATTCAGCAGTCTGTAAAGGTCGCCGAACTGAACAATCTCACGGATTTCCTTATAAACAGCAATATTCTTTCTGCAGATTTCCAGATCCTTATCATTATATTTAGTCAGATTGCCGCCAAGGCTCAGTGAGCCCTGCATAGCAATATTAAATCTGAAATCAAGTGAGCAGGGCTTGTTATATGAATTGATATCCGTCACCCAGCAGCGCATTGCCTTAATGGGTCTTAAAAGTGAATAGCCCTTTTGAATTGTCATTCTGTCAATGGCATCGGTATTATCACTCGTCCACACCATATCAAAATGGCTCATCGCACCAAGCTCTGCCCTGCCGCCGCCTGAAGCACAGGCCTCAATCTGAACATCAGGGTGCTTTTCTTTAAGCCTGTCAGCAATATCATAAACAGCCTTAGTATGAAGATATGAATACATTTTAGGGTCGTCAAGATTTTCAGCACCAACCTCTGAGAAGGGTCTGTTCATATCCCACTTAATATATTTAATATTAAAGCTGATGAGCAAATCATCTATCATTTTAAACACATATTCCTGAACCTCAGGCATTGTCATATTGAGAACAAGCTGATGACGAAGCTCGCTTGCTCTTCTTGTATCAAAATGGTATGTCCATTCAGGGTGATTTCTGTATAAATCACTGTCAGGGTTAACCATTTCAGGCTCAACCCATAAGCCGAAATCCATACCCAGACTGTTAACATTCTTAATCAACTCATCCAAACCGTCAGGGAATTTCTGCTTGTTTACATACCAGTCACCCAGACCTGCCCTGTCATTTTTACGCTGACCGAACCAACCGTCATCCATAACAAAAAGCTCAACACCAAGTGATGCTGCTATTTCAGCAAGAAGTGTCTGACCATGAACAGTAACATTAAAGCCTGTTGCCTCCCATGAATTATAAAGCACGGGCAACACCTCTTTATTAAACTGTTTCGGCAGAATATTTTCTATTGCGAAGCGGTTCATCTGACGACTCATATCGCCAAAGCCCTCAGTCATACCGCAGTAAACAGCAGGAGTATCAAAGCTCTCCCCTGCCTTTATTGTGTGTGAAAAATCAAAATCGTTCATACCCATATGAACACGGGTGATACCAAACAAATCACGGCTTGCACTCACCTTGAAATTACCCGAATACGCAAGTGAAGCAAAGTAAACCACACCACTGTTTTCGTCAGCATTCTGTGATGCAATAAAATAAGGTGAAGCAGTATGATTTGATGCACCCTTTCTGCTTTCCCACACAGCATAACCGCCTGTAAGCTCCGTGTCGCACTCAGTAAATTCAGCACCCCACGCACCATTTGTATTTCTGAAAATGTACGGCTTAACTGTCGGCAAAGAAAATTCAGCACTGAAAAGCCTTTCACAGCTCACATCATCTGCACCTGCATTTCTGATTGAGGTATACCTTTTAATAATATCAAAATCATCATAAACACAGTAATTAAGACAAATCTCAACAGGATAATACCTATCCTTAAATACTAATGTTAACTGATTATCTGAATTTTTATATTCTTTAAATTCAAGGTCAAGCTCACGGCAGCCGTCACTGAAATTCATTTTTACAGAGCAGTCACGATACATTGTTGAGCCGAAAACCGTCAGCTCCTGCTTATACCAGTCAAGGAATGAATG
>DBFOUY010000094.1:0-4133 GCA_048365975.1 Eubacterium sp. | reverse complement strand
TAATTCTTTTCAATATAATCGCAGGCAGTGCCTATTTCTTCATTACAGCTTGGAAGATTATTTGAAAATGGCTGAGCATATTTTTCTATTAAATGAGAGATGAACAGAAAAAGCAGCTCTTCCTTTTCAAATTCCTTTGAGCCTTTCATTATCATATTGTGCAGTGAATTAAAATAAACTCCTGATTCGCTGCTGTTTATTACATTTTCCGTAAACACAGGTAGCTTTTCTTTGCCTGTGATTTCTTTTGCCCAAACCAGCATTGTTTCTTTTGAAATATTCAGCGCTTTGTAATCAAAAAATCTGCTGTCAGACTGAATGCAACCGTGATTATCGCCGGGGTTAAAAATTAATAAATTTCCATCAGTGATTGTATAATCGTTATTTTTGCAGGTCATTATTCTTGTGCCTGATTCAACAAAGCCTATCACATAGTAATCGTGAAAATGATTAGGAAAAGGCTGTGCTATTCCTTTGAACTGATACGCCTCAAGCTTTAAATCCTCGTCGTAACAAATTGTCCTTGTTTCTTTTTTCAATTTATCGCCTCCTGCATATACATTATAATTAACACTGAATAAAAAATCTTGTAAAATATCTTCAAATTAAAAACGGTATAGATTATCTATACCGTTTTTAATTATTACCATTTATTATAAACCTTTTCGCAAAAGGCATACATATTCTTAACCTCAATTACCTTGCCGTCGTCAAGAACAGCAGTTCCGTTAAATAAGCCGTGAACCTGATGCGTTTTCATACCAAAAATATTCAGTGGCATCATATTACTGTAATTGTCATAAAATGGGGTCATAATCAAATCAAGTCTGCCATCCTTGTCTTTGAAATGCCAGGGTTTCATCCAGTTATCATTTATTTCAGGGTCATCAATAAGATAAACCTCACCAAGCTTGTGGCATTTACCGTTATAAAAAAGTGCGGTTTCAGTGGCTTTCTCTGTTTCACCAAATCCCCAGGTCAGCTCAAAACCAAAAGGCTTTCCGTCAATGTATGTGCTGCCGTTTGCCCAGTACCACATATTAGAATAGGGCCAGACACCTCTGCCCCAGTCAAGCACAGTGAAAGTATTTTCGTCAGAAAAATCAATGCTTCTGTTACCAAGCTTAACTACACCCTTAGTTTTCATACAGTTTATTTTGTTTGTGTAGAAAAAATGCCCTTGTTTTTTGAATGGTGTTGCAATTGTTATACTTTCGTGCTCAGGGAGCTTTTCAATAAAGAATTCAGCTTTTAGCTTTTTACCCTTGCATTTGCCTTCAAACAAAAGAGTACCGCCATTTTCCTTAATATCAAAGGTGAGCTTTACACCGCCTTTTTGAAAGGTGAAATAGTTTGCAGTATCGCCGTTTCTGTTAAGTCTGTTTTTGTTCGGAGTGTTAAGCTCAAGCCCCATACAGTCAAACTTTTCGCCTGTTTTTAAATCCACATATCCGAAGGTTGCACAGGATGCAAGCGATATGTTGAAAAAATTAATTTGCACCATTTTACTGCCGTTACAGATTTGGTAAAAGTCCCATTCCTTAAGTCGCATAATTGATGGTGAAATGTACTCTCTGTTATACTCAAAAAGATTTCTTCTGCACCAGCCCGGATTTTTTAATGAGCCGTCCTCGTTAAGCAACGGTGTTTTCTGCCTGATTTCGTTTTGCATTGCCTGACCTCCTGAATTTATTTTATAAGTTTATATTACTTTATTATCAACGTTTTGTAAAGAAATTATTTTTTACTGTTACTTTTAGCTGATTTATGTTATAATTATTTTTATATTAAACTGGTTAAAACGGAGCGGTTATGGCTGAAGAACTGGAAAATTTAACAGGTATAATTGAAGATATAACCTATCAGAATGAGTCGACAGGCTTTGGTGTTATTGAGGTTGATGCAAAGGAAGAGTTTGTAACAGTTGTTGGTGTTTTCGGTAATGTTATGATAGGTGAGGAGGCTGTGTTTCAGGGTGAATGGGTGATGCACCCAACCTTCGGAAGACAGTTTAAGGCAGTGCGTCTGCAGCGTACTCTGCCTGCTGATGCTTCAGGTATGCTGCGCTTTCTTTCAGCAGGTATAGTCAAAGGAGTGCGTGAGGCAACGGCAACAAAAATTGTTGAGCATTTTGGTGCCGATACCTTTAACGTTATTGAAAATGAGCCTGAGCGCCTTGCGGAAATTAAAGGTATTACAAGGTCAAAGGCAAAAAAAATCAGTGCGGATTTTAAAATGCAGTTTGCAGCAAGGGATGTTATGAATGGTCTGGCTGAGCTTGGCTTAAGTCAGCAGGAGGCATTTGATGCGTATAATCTGTATAAATCAAATGCTCTTGATATAATTAAGGAAAATCCATATGCATTTGTTGGTGAGGCAGGTGCTTTTACATTTGAGCGTGCTGATGAAATAGCGCTTGCACTTGATGAGCCGCCGCTTTTTGATTATCGCTCTCAGGCAGGCGTTGTTTATGTTGTAAGGCATAATCTTAACAATGGTCATACCTGTCTGCCGAGAAACAGTGTTATAAAGCCTGCTATGTCATTGCTTGATTGCAGTGAGGATGAGGTTGAAATTGCTATTGATAACGCTATTGATGTTAAACAGCTTGTCAGTGAGGATATTGACAGCAGGGAATTTTTATTTCTTCCTGAAATTTATCGTGCTGAGTCAACTATTGCAGAGCGTATTCAGGTAATGCTTAGCTTTCCTCCACAGCAAAAGGATATTACTACTGATGAAATTTTAGCCTTTGAACAGCTTAATAATATTGTTTTTGATGAAAAGCAGAGAATGGCAATAGAGATTGCTGTTAACAAAGGCTTGCTTATTCTTACAGGCGGTCCCGGTACAGGTAAAACAACAACTGTTAAGGGTATTATAAGTCTTATGAAAAACAGGGGGCTTGACGTTGCTCTTGCGGCACCAACTGGAAGGGCTGCAAAAAGAATGAGCGAGCTTACAGGCTATGAGGCAAAAACAATTCACCGATTGCTTGAGGTTGAATATAAGGATGGTGCTTCTGAGCCGAGCTTTTGCCATAATCTTAAAAATCCCCTTGAATGTGATGCGGTGATAGTTGATGAGCTTTCAATGGTGGATGTTACAATTTTTGCTGCACTGCTTGATGCACTGCCATTGTCCTGCCGACTTATAATGGTTGGTGATAAGGACCAGCTCCCTCCTGTGGGAGCAGGTAATGTGCTTGCCGATTTAATAAAAAGCGGAATGATAGGTGTTGTAAGCCTTGATAAAATATTTCGTCAGGCAATGGAAAGCAGAATAGTTTCAAATGCTCATCGTGTAGTTAATGGTGAAATGCCTGAATTTTGCAATGAGTCAAGCTCAGATTTCTTTTTGCTCAATGAGGATTCACGCTATAATGCACCGAGAAAGCTTGTTAACCTTGTTATAAACAGAATACCTGCGGGCTATGGATATAATCCTATGTCAGATATTCAGGTTCTTTGCCCCAGCAGAAAGGGTGAGGTAGGCACTGAAAACCTGAATGCTCTTTTGCAGGAAAAATTAAATCCGCCTTCAAGAGATAAGGCAGAGCTCAGAAACCGTGGATACATACTGCGTGAGGGCGACAAGGTTATGCAGATAAAAAATAATTATGATGTGCCATGGTTTAAAAGTGATGAAAACGGCACAGGTGTGTTCAATGGTGATATAGGGATTTTAACACGCATTGATAAAGCTAATGATATTATAAATGTTCAGTTTGATGACAGGGAGGCAATGTACAGCATTGAAAATGCAAAGGAAATTGAGCTTGCCTATGCAATGACTGTGCATAAAAGTCAGGGCAGTGAATTTGATGTTGTGGTTATGCCTACAATTAATACACCGCCTAAGCTTACTTACAGAAATTTATTTTATACAGCACTGACAAGAGCAAAAAGTCTGCTTGTGATTGTGGGCAATCAGGGCTCTATCAAAGCAATGGTTGATAATGATAAAAAAAGCAGAAGGTACAGTGCGCTTATACATTTTCTTTATAAAGAAAATTCAAACCCATTTGAATCTTGACATTACGCTTTTTTTAAAGTAACATTAATATATTATTTATAATAAGGATTGTTATTATGTTCGGCTATGATTTAGGTATAGATTTAGGTACAGGAAGT
>DBFOUY010000093.1:0-5307 GCA_048365975.1 Eubacterium sp. | reverse complement strand
ATAAGGCAGGATTATACTTTAAAATATTCTGACAATAATTCAAAGAATGCCGGAAACTATAAGGTCACAGTTAATTACATCGGCAAATATTCGGGCTCTTATGATTATAAATATGAGATTGTGCCAAGAAGCAGTGTGACTCCTGTTCTGAACAGAATTGTTATTTTCAGAACAGGTACTGTGCAAAGACCAACTGTTACAGTTAAGGATGATTTAGGCAATAATCTTGTGTATAGAAAAGATTTTACTGTGTCATATTCAAACTGGAATTCTAAAGATGTCGGTACATATACAGTTACAGTCAATATGATAGGTAATTATAAGGGGAAAAAGACTTATAAGTATTATATTTCTGACGGCAAGATAAAGCTTTCTCGAACTAAAATAAATTATGTCGGCACTGTTCAAAGACCGACAGTTAAAGTAACAGATGCAAACGGCAGAGAATTAACCTACAAAAAGGATTTTACTGTTTCATATTCAAACTGGAATTCAACGAATGTCGGCAAATATACTGTTACAGTTAAAATGATAGGTAAGTATTCAGGCACTGTAACATATGGCTATCGTATTATTCCGCAGACAAATGTTACACCTAAGCTTAACCGTACTGATATAAAAAAGAACGGCACAGTACAAAGACCGACAGTGACTGTTAAGGACTATAAAAATAATACCCTGACATATAAAAAGGATTTTACTGTTGACTATTCAAACTGGAATTCAAAAAATGAGGGTGTTTATACTGTAACAGTTAAGCTTATGGGTAATTATTCAGGCAGTCATACCTATAAGTATTACATCAATGATGCAAATTATCTTTCACTTAATATAACTGCGACTCATATAAGCCACGAGTACTCAAATGTTAAGAAAGAGATTTTTGGCAAATCAGTTCAGGGAAGAAATCTTGAAGCATTTATAATCACTCCGTCAAATGGCAAATATACAAAGACCTTCTTTATGACATTTGCTATTCACGGCTTTGAGGATAGCTACAGCAGGGACGGACAGCTTCTGACAGCCGAGGGTAATAAGCTTGTTGAATACTATGCCAAAAATCCAAAGATGCTTAAAAATTTCAGACTTGTTATTATTCCTTGTCTTAACCCTGACGGTACTATCGCAGGTGTAAATAATCAACGTGCCTGCTCAACTGCATTTGGAAGATGCACTGCAAATCATATTGATATGAACAGAGATTTTATTTCATTTTATGCTTTGGAGTCACGTTATCTTAAAGATTTTCTTAACAAGTACAAGCCTGATGTGTTCACCGATTTCCATGGCTGGTTCAATGAGGTGCTGGGAACAGGCAAGCTTTGCGATATTTATGGCAAAAATATGAAGCTTGCAACTAAAAAAGTTGACAGATTCGGTAAAGAAAGCGGTTATCTGCATGGCTATGTTAATAAAACCTATGGCTGTCCATCAGCACTGCTTGAGTATAAGTCACCAAATCAGTTAGACCATAAGCAAACATATACAGCTATTAATGAAATAATAAACTACTATAAATAAAACAAAAATGTCATCAGCTTCTGATGACATTTTTTGTTTTAATATTCATTTTTAATCAAGTGTTTTTTTATATTCCAGAAGTTCTTTTTCTGTTACATAACCGCTGAGTGCACCGACCTCTGTTACTGCCTTTCCGCCTGTGACGTTGCCGAATTTAATGCAGTCCTTTAAGCTGTAGTCATAAAATAACCCATACATAAAGCCTGCAAGGAAAGCATCGCCTGCTCCTGTGCTGTCAACGTTTTTAAACTCATCAATGCTTGGAACAAAGAATTCTTCGTCACCGTCAATGCCTATACATCCATCAGCATCAACCTTGACAACAACCTTGTCAAAATACTGCTTAAGTGCCTTTGCAGCCTTTTCAGGTGTGTCTGTGCCTGTTATTTTCATAGCCTCTTTGCGGTTAGGCGTGTAGTAATCTGCAAGCTCAAGGTAGTCACAGTATTTTTCAATACTCATTTCATCATCCCAGCCTGTGTCAAGCACAAGTATTGTGCCTTCAGCCTTAAGCTTTTTATATACAGGCAAGAATCCGCCAAGCTGCATCATACAGATTTTACAGCCCTTTGCAATATTATAAAAATCATCAAGTGCTTTTTCGTCAGGTTCAATGCTGCCTTTGCCGTATGTATAAAATGTTCTGTCCTTTGGCAGAATTATTGCTGATGTAATGTTTAGTGGTATATCGTCACCGCTGTAAAGATTAGTTGGCTCAACACCATTCTGAGTGAATTTTTCTTTTGCAAAATTTGAAAAAATATCATTGCCAAGCTCTGTCGCTATTTTTGTGTCAATTCCGAGCCTGCCGAGATTTATCAGTGTTGCAGGCAGTCCGCCGCCGAGCTGAAGAGAAAAGTCCTTGCAGTAAAGCTCTTCGCCAACACCTGCGAGCCTGTCAAAGCCCTGATAAAGCAAATCAATATTTGTTGCTCCTGCTCCTGCTATAAATGCCATTATTTCCAGCCTCCTGTGTAATCCTTATTTAATTCCATATATTCAGTGATAAGCTGTTTAGCCAGCGAATAGCTGTTGACAAGGGGATGCATTGTAAGTGCTTCTATGGCAGATTGAATTGATTTTTCTCTTATTGCCTTGCTTGCGAGTCTTTCGTAAATTTTTACTCGCCTTATCAGCTCAACATTCTGCTCATCAAGCTTGTCAAATTTATGAGGTGCAGCCCCTTTTTCTGTTATATCGCAGGTAACCTCAATTACATCAGTGTTCTTAAGCTCCTTGATTGCACCATTGTTCGGTACACAAAGAATCATACTGTCACATTTTTTGCTCTGCTCAATTTCAATAAAATTAAGAGCAACAGCAGCATATCCGCCAAAATTTTTCTGGTAAATGTCAAAGTGCCATGGCTCCTGCCTTTTTACGCCTGTTTCGCTTGCCATATAATTGTTTTCACGAACACCATACCAGTATTCAAATACCTTGAATGCTTCATCGAAATTATTTTCAATATCAATATGGCTGAGAGCCTCTGTCATTTTTTTATTGATTTCACAAATCTGCTCACCTCTGGTTTGCGGTGCTTTAAGAATGTTTTCAACAGCTTTTTCTCGGTAATAGAAATAATAGAGATATTCATTAAGTATTCCGCCTCTTTCTTTTAAAAGGGATTTTTCAAAATATCTCATATCCGTTTTTTCATAAGCCTCATCATTTTCTATCAGCTCATCCATAATCTCTTTTCCGTTAAGAGTGATTGATTTGAAATAGGATAAATGATTAAGACCGTAAACCTCGCCCTTTGCACTGCCTTCATCTGCACCGTACAGGCTTTCAAATGAACGAAGCATACCTGACGGAGCATCACAGATTCCGTATGTAAAATCATATCCCATATCTCTTAATGTCTGGCTTACAACACCTGCAGGATTTGTGAAATTAAATACCTTGCAGTCTGGTTTTGCATATTTTTTTATAAGCTCGCAGTATTCTGCAAGTGCCGATACAGAACGCATAGCGAAGCTCAGCCCTGCCGCTCCTGTAGTTTCCTGACCTAAAAGACCGAGGTTAAGGGCAATTCTTTCATCCCTTACTCTCATTTGGTCACCGCCTACTCTTATTGTAGTGATAACGTAATCAGCGTTTTTTACGGCTTCAATCGGGTCTGTGGTAAGTGTGAATTTCAGCTTGCTGCACAGAAGATTAGAAACCTTTTTTGCCATTTTTCCGTATATGTTCAGTTTCTTTTCATCGTTATCCATAAAAACGAGCTCATCAATTTTTAAAGACTCAGCCTTTTGTGCAATGCTCTTTGCTAAAAACATTGAGCGCACACCGCCGCCACCTATAACAGTCAGTTTCATTTCTTCACGTCCTTTTTATAAAAACTCATCATAATTATGACATAAAATTCCTGTAAAGTAAATAGATTATAAGCAGATTTTTATGTTGACTTAAAAGAGTCAATATATTATAATATGTTGGATAAAATGTGTTAGGAAAGGGTTTAACTTATGACTTTGCTGATAAAAGATGCAATATGTTATATTGACGGAAAATTCAAAAAGTCAAGTGTTCTTATCAAGGATGGTCTAATCCATAGCCTTGGTGTTTCTGTTTCCTTTGGTAATATTGACCGTACTGTTGATGCTATGGGGAAGTATTTCTTAATTCCGGGTTTCGTAGATGTTCATACACATCTCAGAGAGCCCGGTTTTTCTTATAAGGAAACCATAAAATCAGGTTCAGCGGCAGGTGCAAAAGCAGGCTATAATGTGCTTTGCACAATGCCAAATCTAAATCCTGCACCTGACAGAGCAGAAAATCTTAAGGTCCAGCAGGATATTATTGAAAGTGATGCCGTTATTGACGTTCTGCCCTTTGGTACAATTACTAAGGGTCGCAAGGGTGTCGGTGAGGTTGTTGATTTCAGCTCAATGGCTGATGATGTTGTTGGCTTCAGTGATGACGGAACAGGTGTACAGACTGATGAGCTGATGGAGCAGGCTATGACAGAGTGCGCTAAGCTCGGCAAAATAATTTCTGCTCACTGTGAGGTTAATGATTTGCTTAAAGGCGGTTATATTCACGACGGCGAGTATGCAAGGCTTCATAACCACAAGGGCATCTGCTCTGAGAGTGAGTGGGCACAGATTGAAAGGGACTGCATTCTTGCTGAAAAAACAGGCTGTCAGTACCATGTGTGCCATATTTCAACTAAGGAAAGCGTTGATATAATTCGTCGTGCAAAGGCAAGGGGAGTTAAGGTAACATGCGAAACAGGTCCGCACTATCTTACTATGTGCGATATGGATTTGCAGGAGGACGGCAGATTTAAAATGAACCCTCCGCTGAGATCATCAGAGGACAAGCAGGCACTTATTGATGGTGTTCTTGACGGTACAATTGATGTAATCGCTACCGATCATGCTCCTCATTCTGCTGATGAAAAAAGCAAGGGTCTTGAAAAATCGGCAATGGGCATTGTTGGTCTTGAAACTGCCTTCGCAGTGCTGTATACTAAGCTTGTAAAAACAAATATTATAACACTTGAAAAGCTTGTTGAAATGATGTCTGTCAGACCTCGTGAAATATTTGGCATTAAGGGCGGCAGAATTGCTGTGGGCGAGCCTGCAAATCTTTGTATGCTTGACACTGAAAAGCAGTGGACGGTTGACCCTGACAGCTTTGTTACAATGGGCAGGGCAACCCCCTTTGAGGGATGGGAGCTTTGCGGAGAAAACCTTTTGACTATATTAAGAGGAGAGATTGTTTATGAAACCATATGATAAAAAGATAGTCCTTGAAAATGGTAAGGAATTTTATGGC
>DBFOUY010000092.1:0-8751 GCA_048365975.1 Eubacterium sp. | reverse complement strand
TTAAAATATTCAGGCAAAGGTGCCTTAAATTCCAAATATTCCTTAGTTCTTGGATGCACAAAGCCGATTTCACCTGCATGCAGGCACTGGCCTTTAAGCTCTGTTATAATCTTTTTAGGACCGTAAACACTGTCACCTGCAAGCGGATGACCGATATATGCCATATGAACACGAATCTGATGTGTCCTGCCTGTTTCAAGCACACAGCGTATATGTGTAAAATCGCCGAAACGCTTTATAACCTCATAATGAGTAACAGCGTCCTTTGAATTTTTATCGGTAACAGCCATCTTTTTTCTATCCTTAGTGCTTCTGCCGACAGGCTGATGGACTGTACCGTTTTCCTCTTTAATGTTTCCGTAAACCACTGCCTCATATGCACGATGAAAGGAATGCTCCTTAATCTGCTGTGCAAGGTCAAGATGTGCCATGTCGTTTTTTGCGACTATCAAAAGCCCTGAGGTGTCCTTATCTATTCTATGAACAATACCGGGGCGGATAACACCGTTAATTCCGCTAAGACTTTCTTTGCAGTGATACAGCAAAGCATTAACAAGAGTGCCTGTATAATTGCCTGCCGCAGGGTGAACAACCATATCCTTAGGCTTATTCACAACAAGCAAATCATCGTCTTCATAAACAATATCAAGCGGTATATTTTCAGCCTCAGCTTCAAGAGGAATTGCATCAGGAACAAAAACATTTATATTATCATTTTCTTTAAGCTTATAATTTTTGCTGACAGCCTTATTGTTAACGGTTACATTACCATCATCAATCAACTTTGCAACTGCTGAGCGTGTAAATCCCTCAAGGTTTTCAGTTAAATATTTGTCAATTCTTATGCCTGTACTTTCAGCTTTAAAGGCAAAGCTTTCACTCATTATTGCCCTCCTTGTTATCCTTTTTGAACATATCAAAAACAAGATATGCCACAAGGCTGACTGCTCCGAGAGTAACAGCACAATCTGCTATATTGAATATGGCAAAATTAACGAAGGTCGGATTTATAAAATCAATAACGTAACCGAGAAAAATTCTGTCAATTAAATTACCGACAGCACCAGAAATAAGAACACCGATTGTCCAGTAAAGCCACAGATTTTTCTGACATTTCTTAAACATATAGACAAACATTGCAATCACCACAACAGCTGTCAATGCAACAAAAAACCACCTTGCTCCACTGAACATTGAAAATGCCATTCCTGTATTTTCAGCATAACGAAATTCAATAAAACCTTTTATAAAATCCTTCGCCTTGTCAGGATAGAGAGCGGATTTTGCAAAATATTTGGTCAGCTGATCAATTGCTATAATAACAATAATCATAACGGCAGACCATAAATTCTTATTTCTTAATTTCACAAAATCACTTCCTTTTGCAAGATTAGGGCGACAAGATTTGAACCTTGTTCTGTTCAAATCCTGTTACCCTACAATGCACATTATTACAGTATGCCTGTTAATTATATTTATTCAGAAATTTCTGCCATAACATCTGCACAATGCTTACAAAGCGTCGGATGCTCTGCATTCTCGCCTACTGTGTCAGAATATTTCCAGCAGCGCTCACACTTTTCGCCCTCTGCCTTATTAACTGTAACGCTGAGTCCATCAACATCACCCTTAACCTCGCCTTCACCGTTTTCAATAACAACAGCAGAGGTAATGAAGATTTCAGGGAGCTGTGCCTCAACTGATTTTAAGAAATCATAAAGCTCGCCGTCTGCAAACAATGTAACCTTTGCCTCAAGCGGTTTGCCGATAATCTTTTCATTTCTTGCAAGCTCAAGAGCCTTCTGAACATCAGTTCTTACCTCATGGATTCTGTCCCACTTAGCAATAAACGCATCATCAGCCTCAATGAAATCAGCCTGCGGAATATCGTTGAACAATGGTGACTCAGTATTCTTGCTTGACTCGTGAGGCATAGCAAGCCATATCTCATCAGCGGTATATGCAAGAATAGGTGTTAAGAGGAGAGTGAGCGCATCAAGCACCTTATAAAGAACTGTCTGTGCTGCACGGCGTGTTGCACTGTTTGGTGCAGATGTATAAAGACGGTCCTTAAGAACATCAAAATAGAAATTACTCATATCAACTACACAGAAATTATGAAGTGCATATGCAGTTGTATGATAATCATATTCTTCATAGCCCTTGCGAGCAACCTCAATAACCTCATCAAGCTTCATAAGTGCATACTTATCAAGCTCCTCAAGCTTATCATTTTCAACCATATCTGTATCAGGATTAAAGTCATAAAGATTGCCGATACAATATCTTGCTGTATTTCTGAGCTTACGATAGTTATCACTGATTTGCTTAAGGATTTCCTTACTGATACGAATATCTGCGTGGTAATCGGCACTTGCAACCCAGAGTCTGAGAATATCAGCACCATACTGCTTGATAATATCCTGAGGGTCAATACCATTGCCAAGTGATTTTGACATCTTTTTGCCTTCGCCGTCAACGGTCCAGCCGTGAGTGATAATCTGCTTGAACGGAGTTCCGTGACCGCCTGCAACAGATGTAAGAAGTGATGACTGGAACCAGCCTCTGTACTGGTCAGCACCCTCCATATAAACATCAGCAGGACGCTTTAAATATGGTCTTTTTTCACAGACAGCCTGATGTGAAGAGCCTGAATCAAACCATACATCCATAATATCCTTTTCTTTATCAAAGCCTTTATCACTGCCGCAGTGAGGGCACTTGAAGCCTTCAGGAAGAAAATATTCAGTATCGTGAGCAAACCACGCATCTGAACCCTCTTCACCGAAAATCTTAGCAATTTTCTGCATAACGTCATTATCAATGATTTCTTTTCCGCAATCCTGGCAATAAACAACAGGAATAGGAACGCCCCATTTTCTCTGACGTGAGATACACCAGTCAGCTCTTTCCTGAATCATTGACTGAAGTCTGTCCTTACCCCATTCAGGGTACCATTTAACCTCTTCAGCAGCCTTAACAGCCTCATCCTTAAAATCATCAACAGAGCAGAACCACTGGCTTGTTGCACGGAAGATAACAGGCTTATGACATCTCCAGCAATGAGGATACTGATGTTCAATCTTTTTAAGTGCAAACAATGCACCGATTTCTTCAAGATGCATAGCAATAGGCTTGTTTGCCTCCTCAGTTGTAAGACCTGCAAACTGACCTGCTTCCTCTGTTAATCTGCCTTTAGCGTCAACAGGAACAACGATTGGGATTTCAGGATAATTTTTACAAACAACAAAGTCCTCAACACCATGACCGGGAGCAGTATGAACGCATCCTGTACCGCTTTCAAGTGTTACGTGGTCACCGACAATAACAAGTGATGTTCTGTCAATGAAAGGATGCTGAGTTTTCATATACTCAAGCTCACTACCACGGATGATACCTACTGTTTCATAATCGGTAACGCCCTTTACTTCCATAGCTGCAGGTGCTAAATCTGTTGCCATAATATAGAATTCGCCGTCAGCCTTGATTACTGAATACTCGTAATTAGGACCAACGCAGATTGCAACGTTTGCAGGCAGAGTCCATGTTGTTGTTGTCCAGATAACAAAATAGGTTTTAGCTAAATCAACACCCATAGGTGTGAGCTTGCCTAAATCGTCTGTAACATTGAATTTAACATAAATTGAATGACAAGGGTCCTCGGCATATTCAATTTCTGCCTCAGCAAGAGCAGTGTTACAATCAGCACACCAATAAACAGGCTTTAATCCCTTGTAGATATAGCCCTTTGATGCCATTGTAGCAAACACCTTAATCTGCTCCTCCTCAAATTCTTTCTGAAGAGTAATATAAGGCTTATCCCACTCGGCAATGATACCGAGTCTTTTAAATGACTCACGCTGCAGATTAACATAATTCATTGCAGTATCACGGCAGATTTTTCTCAGCTCTAAATCAGTTATATTACTGTCAGCAGTAATACCTGCCTTTTTTCTTGCAGCAAGCTCAGTTGGCAGACCATGAGTATCCCATCCCGGAACAAATGGTGACTGAAAGCCTGTCATATTCTTGTATCTTACAATAAAGTCCTTGATTGTTTTATTGAGTGAATGACCGATATGAATATCACCGTTTGCATACGGAGGACCATCGTGAAGAACAAACAGCGGTTTGCCCTCATTATGCTTCATAAGCTGTGCATACTGGTCATTAGCTTCCCATCTTGCAAGAAATTCAGGCTCTCTTGTGGGAAGACCTGCCCTCATAGGGAATTCGGTTTTTGGTAAATTAAGTGTCTGATTATAATCCATTATATATATTCGCTCCTTAGGAATTATTTTTTCTTTTTAAAAAAACCTTTAAATTTTCCTCTGTCATCCTCATCATCTTCCTCATCAGGTGCTATAAGAGAAATTGTTTCATCTGTTATTTTGTTTGTTTTGTCAACATTGAAAAATGTTTCAAACGGCTGTGTGCTTTCAAACTCAGGCTCATCCTCAATAACAGGAATTGATGCAACAGCATCATCAACAGGTGTTATTTCATCGGCTGTGAAAGCATTTAGTGCACTCTCAACCTCCTCTTCAGTAGGCTGTTCGTCCTCATCATCCTCTTCAACAGTTTCAAAAGCAGGCTCCATTGTTTCTATCTCATTGATTATATCATCAACCTCATCGGTTTCAAGAACAAATTCCTCTTCAGCAGGTGTTTCCTCCTGAAATTCCTCTTCATCAGCTTCAGAAGCATCATCAATAACAGCGTCTTGTGATGTTTCTTCTTCAACTGTTTCTTCAGTATTATCCTCTGAAACAGGCTCAGCAACCTCAAGCTCAGGCATCTCAATCTCACCTGCAGCAGCCTTGCCGATATTGTCAACTATTTCATCAAGCTCACTTTCCAAGCCCTCAATGCTGTCCTCAGCACCTGACTGAGCAAGCTCCTTAAGCTTATTAAGCTGTGCCTCATAAAGACTTACAAGATTAGACTTAAACTCTTTTGACTCAGCCTTGATTCTTGACATCATTTCCTGCTGCTGACCTCTTTCATTCTTTGCCTTTTCAACAAGCTCGGCAGTCAGCTTTTTAGCCTTGTCAAGAGTATCCTGTGCCACAAGCTGTGCACTTGAAATCGCAGCATTTGCCTTTGACTGAGCATCAGCAATAATTTCATCGGCAGCCTGTGCCTTTTCTTTTGTAAGATTTGCAACATACTCTCTTGCCTCACCTACAATCTTGTCAGCTTTAGCCTTTGCATCCTGTACAGTCTGCTGAGCAGATGCTGCACTTTCAGCAATGGTCTGCTCTGCTTTTTCCTTAGCCTCAGCAGTAACGTGATCAGCCATTTTCTGAGCAGAAATAATAGCAGTCTTTATAGAATCCTCATCATCCCTGTATTCCTCAATACGATTTGCAAGAATTTCCATTTTGCGGTAAAGCTCTTTGTTTTCCTCACAAACAGCCTCATATGACTCAATAATATCAACTAAAAGCTCGTTGACTTCATTTCTGTCATAGCCGTCACGCTCAACTGTAGAAATCTTTTTTTCACGAATTTGTCTTGGTGTAATCATAGCATATTCTCCTTCAAAGCTTAAGCAAATGAGAGTCGAACAAAATTAATTTTAAAAAGGCTATTGGGTTCGATTCTCGGTTGCTTTACATAAACATTCCGTTGTTCTCTAATTCATCAATCAAATCACCCATAACATCAACATTATAAGGTGTAATAATATATGTGCTGTTGGCAACACGCTTAATCTGACCATTGCTTGCATAAGCAACACCGCTCAGGAAGTCGAGCAGTCTTCTTGCAACATCACGGTTAGTGCTTTCAAGATTAAGCACAACAGTTCTCTTTTCATTCAGATTATCACCTATAGCAGCAGCCTCGTCAAATCTTTCAGGCTTAACAAGCACTACCTGCAGCTGAGTTGTAGTATGTATGTTAACAACCTTGTCGCTGTCGTGTCGGCGCATACGAGGGCGTTCTGAAAAACGCTCCTCCTTTTCTGCCTTAGGTGCACGCTCTCGCCTTGGTGCTCTTTCTCTCACAGGAGGTTCAAGTCCGATAGAGCTGCTTGCCGCATCATCATAAAAATCGTCGAAATCATCCTCATCGTTATCTGAAACAATGTCTTTTATCTTATCTAAAAATCCCATATCGCCTCTCCTTTTAAACATCAAAAGTATTTTCTTGCACCGAATATAGCAGAGCCTACTCTTACTATATTTGAACCGTTGGCAACGGCAGCCTCAAAATCACCGCTCATTCCCATTGACAGAATATCCATATTAACATTATCTAATTTTTTATCCCTAATGTCAATGAAAGTTTGATGCATTGCTTCAAAATATTGCGAAACCTCTGCATCAGTATCACAAATCGGCGGAATTGTCATAAGTCCTTTTATCTTAATGGACGGCATTTCTGCAATTTCAAGGAGCAACTCCTCAAGCCCCTCAAGATAAATACCGCTTTTTGAGTCCTCTTTGCCGACATTGACCTCAACAAGAATATCTGTAGTAATGCCCTTATTAGCTGACACTCTGCTGATTTCCTTAGCAAGCTTAACCGAGTCAACAGATTCAATCATATCAACCTCGCCGACAATCTGCTTAACCTTGTTTGTCTGCAAATGACCGATAAGATGCTTTTCAACTCCGTCGAGATGAAGTTCATCCTTTTTACCCAGGTATTCCTGCACCCTGTTTTCACCTATAAGGTCAGCCCCCAAATCAAGTACTCTGTTAATATACACACTTTCAACTGTTTTGGTAACAGCCATAAGCCTTACATCAGCAGGATTTCTGCCTGCCTTTATTGCTGACTCCTCGATTCTCTGCCTGATAGCTTTATAGTTATCCTCAACAGATTTCAGCCTGTTTTCATCAAGTATAAACTTTTCCATCATGCAAGTCCTTTCCCTTAGTAATTATCTGGTCATAAAAACGGATTGATTTACTGTTGTTCGGGTCATATGCAAACACAGAATAATCCTTTGTTGAATAAATTATTTCACCCTCACGCTGTGAAACCTGATTAGCTACAAGGGCATAAACACACTTTTTCCCGTTTTCATCAACGTGAATTGCTGATGACGGCACCTTGAAGCCCGAATAGGAATTATATCTTATCTCAATATCCTCAAGCCTCATTGATGTAATATCGGCATCAAGCTGTGAGGACTGAAGAACAAGAACTGTCTGCTCTGCACCAAGCTCAGGCTCAGCACCTGCGGCAACCTGACATTTTATAACCTTGTCACTATCCTTTATTGCCACATCAAGAGTACTTCCGTTCTTGATTCCCTTAACATCATCAGCATCAACAACTGCACAGAAATACCACTCATATGTTGTTATAAGCTTGCCGAATGACTGTGTACTCTTCTGCGCATTTTCAGCCTGTTCAATATATGACTGAAGTGCTGCCACATCAAGCTTTAATACATCCTTATAATTAAATGCAGTTTCAAGCCCGTCAGTATAGGAGGAGAAAACACCTGACTGATCAGTAGTAAGATAGCCTGTCGGCTTGCAGGCATTTGCATCAATAGCATTAATCTGCCCCTGCAAATCACCCTTAACTGCTGAAAAATCAATAGTCTGACCTATAATCATCTGACGCCTTGTGAGCTTATCGTTCAAATCGTCTGTATATTCCGAAAGTCTTTCAACAGAGCCTGAACTTGCTGAGCGTACATATGAATTAATATCATTAATTATATCTCTGTCAATAGTTTCAATATCACTTGTAATGCCTGTTGTCTTGCTTTCGAGATTGATATAATAATCAAGCTGATTATGAAGAGCATTAAGTGAAGAATAATTTTTTGCATTATCCTCACTTGAAAACTCAAACGCAATATTGCCGTTAACCTTAACCTTTGCACCATCATCAACACAGGCTACTGTTACAGCACCGCTGTTGCTGTTAATGATATGCTCGTCACGTATAACAAGCGCCTTCGCTTCAATAGTATCATAAACCGTTGAGGTAACTGCTGTGATTGTTTCAACATCAACGTGGGTTGCCTTGTAGCATTCAACAAAGATATAGCCTGCTATAATCAGCAAAACTAATATCATTACCACAACGTCTTTTCTGATTGAATCGGAATTTTTATTCACTTTTCTTTTTTCAGAATCTGCCATTTAAAAATTCCTCACATTTTTTAACTGCATATGCTGTCATATTCTCATAGCCTGAAGCATCAGGCTCAAGGATAACAGCATTTTCACGACGTTTAAACCAGGTAATCTGCCTTTTTGCATATCGGCGTGTTTCCTGTTTTAATTTATTAACACAATTTTCAAGACCGTCAAGCCCCTTGATATACGGCATCAGCTCCTTATGACCGATAGCCTGTGCACCTGTACCTGTATATTTATCAAAACACTCACGTGCTTCATCAAGTATTCCAAGCTCAAGCATCATATCCACTCGTTTATTAATTCGGTCATAAAGCTTTTGCCTGTCACTGTAGTTTATAAAGAAATACAGTGTGTCATAGGGTGACTCATTTTTTCTTGAATTAATATTTTGCTGAGTTTTTGATGAGCCTGAATAGCAAAGTTCCAGTGCTCTCACAACTCTTTTTTTATTGTTTTTATGTATATTTTCTGCTGCCTTCGGATCAAGGCTTAAAAGCTCATTATATAAATCATCCTCTGATTTTTCCATAAGCTTTTGCCTGAGCTCATTATCAACAGGGATTTCTTCAAAAATAATATTATCTGCAAGGCTGTCAATAAAAAGCCCTGTGCCGCCGACAATAATTGGCATATGCCC
>DBFOUY010000091.1:0-2626 GCA_048365975.1 Eubacterium sp. | reverse complement strand
TAACAATATGGTAGCAGCAGCCCTTTGCCAAAGAAAAAATAGGCTTGTCGTGCTTCAGTGAATCGCTGTATACGTCTATAATATTGATTTCGTTTCTGTCAAATTCCTTGTAAAGTCTTCTGACCTTTTCCTCATCACGGCAATTTTCGCCGATTATAGAACCTGTTTTGATGCTGTGCTTTGTGCATATCAGCTTTTCAAAACCAAGTCTTTTCTGAATTTCCTCAAGAAGAAAGTCAGGGGATGCACTGATTACAACAGAATATCTTTCTCTGTCTGCAAACCATTTATGTACTTCGTTTTCGTGCTTGTCCCAGAAGCCGCTGACAGCCTTTTTCAGCGGAATAAGCGGAACAAATAAAAAGCAGAGCTTTTTAAAATCAGTAAAGCTGATTACTTTTGCAAGCATTAAAATCAATGCAATTATAAGAACGGGTGCAGCAATCGGGAGCAGTAAAAGCAGATAAGGGTAGTGTATCAGGCAGTATACGGCAAAAAGTGAGCCGCTGTCAAAGGGAACAATAGTTCCGTCAAAATCATAAATATCAATATCCATTATATTCCCTCTTTGTTGAAATCAATAGTTATTGACTTGTCTGACTCAAACTGAGTAAGTGTTATGCCTGCGCAGGTTAACATCCTTTTGCTTGCCTTAACCAAATCATCCTCGGCGTATTTATCACTTATGTAAATAACCTCTTTTATACCACTCTGAATAATAGCCTTTGCACATTCATTACAGGGGAAAAGAGCAACATATATTCGGCAGCCGTTAAGGCTGTTTCCGCCTGCGTTAAGAATTGCATTAAGCTCAGCGTGGCATACATAGGGGTATTTTGTGTCAGTGCTTTTGTCAGCCTTTCTCTCCCATGGGAACTCGTCATCATTGCACCCTCTCGGCAGACCGTTATATCCTACGGACATTATTTTGTTGTCGTCATTTACAATACAGGCACCAACCTGTGTGCTTGGGTCCTTGCTCCTCTGCGATGCAAGAATAGCAACACCCATAAAATATTCATCCCAGTTTATATATCCTTCTCTTTTCGCCATAATTATTCACCTTTTAAAGCAGATACAAATTCATCAAGCTCACTGCATTCAACCATATCTATTTTACCCTGATCAACAAGCTGATTAATCTGAGGGTTAATGGGAAGCTTTGCAATTACGGGAACGCCCAGCTCCTTTGCAGTTTCGTCAATCTGTGACTCGCCGAAAATATTTATTCTTTTTCCGCAGTCGGGGCAACTGTAATAGCTCATATTTTCAACAAGACCGAGAACGGGAACATTCATCATTTTTGCCATATTATAAGCCTTGTTGACAATCATTTTAACTAAATCCTGAGGAGTTGAAACAATAACTATTCCGTCAACAGGCAGACTCTGGAATACAGTGAGTGCCACGTCACCTGTTCCCGGCGGCATATCAACAAAAAGATAGTCAAGCTCCCCCCAGCGTACGTCGCTCCAGAACTGCTCAATAACACCGCTGATTACAGGACCTCGCCATACAACAGGTGAGTTGACATCATCAAGCAGCAGGTTAATGCTCATTATTTTTACACCATTATCGGTGACTGTCGGCAGCAGGCATTCGTTATCCTGCATTGCACGTGAGCTGATACCGAAGGACTTGGGAACAGAAGGACCTGTCACGTCAGCATCAAGCACGCCGACCTTTAAGCCTGCAGCAGCACATTTTGATGCCAGCATACAGGTTACAAGGCTTTTGCCTACACCGCCCTTGCCGCTTACAATTCCTATAACCTTTTTTATATCAGAATACTTGTTCATCGGCTTTAAAAAATCCTCTCTGCCCGGATTTCTGTCAGAGCAGTTTGATTTGCAACTTGAACAATCGTGATTGCATTCACTCATAATTTCACCTTCTATATATAATGTTATAAGCTAATATATCACAGTAGCTCTTATTAATCAATAGGAACGAATTAAAGTTATCACCTTGCCGAGGATAGAACATCCGTCAACTATAATAGGCGAATATTTGTCATTTTCAGGCTGAAGTCTTATGTGGTCATCCTCTTTATAAAATCTTTTAACTGTTGCCTCGTCGTCAATAAGAGCAACCACGATTTCACCATTTTCTGCAACAGGTGTCTGATTTACAATTACTATATCGCCGTCTAAAATACCTGCGTTAACCATTGAGTCACCCTTTACGTGCAGAGCAAAAAGGGTTTCGCCTGTTACACCTGAAATTGCTACATATTCCTCAATCTGCTGTGTTGCAAGAATCGGAACACCTGCAGTAACTGTGCCGAGAACAGGAACGTGCCTGATATTTTCTGCACCGCCTGCAAGGCGTATTGTACGCTTCAGATTTGCGTCACGCTTGATAAAGCCTGACTCCTCCAGTATATTAAGATTATACTGAACAGAAGACGTGGAGCGAAGTCCGACTGCTGTGGCAATTTCTCTTACAGACGGAGCCACTCCTGTTTGTGATATTTTGTTTTTTATAAATTCAAAAATAGCATTTTGAGTTTTGGATAAATTATTCATAATGTCCTCCGTGATTTTTATTGTTAATATGATTAATATGTACTATACTATCTATATAATAGCATTACAAAGCACTGTTGTCAAACATTTGTGGTTAG
>DBFOUY010000090.1:0-3480 GCA_048365975.1 Eubacterium sp. | reverse complement strand
ACTATTGGGCGAAGGTAAAAGCGAAAAAGCAAAAGGAATATTTTCACTGATTGTTTACACCTCAATTATATGCGGAATTCTGCTGGCTGTTTTAGGCTTTATTTTTATAAAGCCCATTGCGTCACTGCTTGGTGCAGAGGGGCAGCTATTAACAGATAGTATTAGATATGCAAACATCATTCTTATTGCAATCCCTGCATACATTCTGCAATATGAATTTCAATGCCTGCTTGTCACAGCAGGAAAACCAAACTTAGGGCTTTATATTACAATAGCTGCAGGGTTAACAAATATTGTACTCGATGCACTGTTCGTTGCGATATTTAAATGGGGACTTGAAGGTGCCGCTGCAGCAACAGCAATAAGCCAGTTTGTGGGTGGAATTATACCATTGATTTACTTTGCCTGCCCAAACAAAAGTCTGTTAAGGCTGGGCAAAGCAAATCTTGATTTCAAAGCCTTATTCAACACCTGCACAAACGGAGCATCAGAGCTTATGAGCAATATTTCAATGTCAGTTGTAAATATGCTGTATAATGCACAGCTTCTTAAATATGCAGGCGAAGACGGCATTGCCGCATATGGTGTATTGATGTATGTAATGTTTATATTCCAATCAGTTTTTTTAGGATATTCAGTCGGAACAGCACCGATAATCAGCTATCACTATGGTTCACAGAATCACAGCGAGCTGAAAAGCCTGCTTAAAAAAAGCCTTGTGTTGACGGGATTTTTTTCAATAGCTATGTTTGCGGCAGCACAGGCTCTTGCAAAACCGCTTTCAAATATTTTTGTAGGCTATGATGAAGGACTGTTTAATATGACTGTCAGAGCATTCTCAATTTTTGCATTTTTGTTTCTCTTTTCGGGATTTGCGATTTTCGGCTCATCATTTTTCACGGCACTCAATAACGGACTAGTTTCAGCAACAATTTCATTTTTGAGAGCACTGGTATTTCAGGTTACAGCAGTGCTTATCCTGCCACTGATATGGCAGTTAGACGGTATATGGATGTCAACAGCAGTTGCTGAATTTCTTGCAGTAATTGTTACAATAATATTCCTGAAAACAAATAAGGATAAATATCATTACTGATATTTATCCTTATTTTATCACTTATTCACAAATCAATAAGCCATAGCCTTTATGGCGGTTATAAACAATCTTTGTTTTTCCGTCAACACCAAGATAAACGAAAAAGCTGTGACCGAGCATTTCCATCTGAACTATTGCTTCATCATCAGTCATCATCTGCGGTGCAATAGTTTTCTTTCTTCTTATTTCAACAGAGCTTGAATCAAACTGTTCAAAATTCTCCATTGAAACCTCTTCGTCAAATGACTCCATTGCAACTGCAATTTCATCAATACCGCCCTTTCTTTTTTTATCAACAAGAAGGGTTTTAAGCTTTCTCAGCTTACGTTTCAAATCATCAACAGCCATATCAACGGCAGGCTCAATTCTGTCTGCTGTTGCCTCACCCTTTACAAATGAACCTATATTTAAAACTGTTATATCGCACTTATAGCCATCCTTCTTCTTGGCTAATGTTACGTCAAATGCTGCTGAATCAGGAAGCATTTTTTCAATTCTTTTAAGCTCCTTGTCAATACCGTCTTTAGCGCCCTGCTTTAATTCAAAGCCTCTTGCTGCAATGTTAATCATAATATCATTCCTTTGCTGTGAAATCAGGGATAATAGATATTCCCTGTAATTTAATTATATACTATTTTCAAAGCAAATAACAGTATTTACATTACACCTAAAATTTGGTATAATATTTGGGCAATAAAAACTATGGAGCGTTTATGGCAAAGAAAAAAAGAAATTTATCTGACAAGCTGAACACTCTGCTATTCGGTAAGGATTTAAGAGTAACCGAGGGCGAGCCTTATACCGAAATCAGGAAATATGATTTTTCATCCTATTATCCTGTTGATAATTACATAAAAAGGCAGGAAATACCAAAGGAAAATATTTACGATATAGGCGATTACGGTGCAAGTACTGACAAGGCAGACAATGCACCGTTTATTAATAATGCCATTAATGATGCTGAAAAAACAAGAGGAACTGTTCTTATTACAGGCGGTGAATACACAGCAACAACTGTTATTCTCAAATCAGGTGTTACTCTGTTTATTGATATTGATTCATCAATCACCGCTAATAAAACAGGCAGAGGATATGAAAAGCACAAAGCAATTATATATGCAAAAGGCTGCAATAATATCAAAATAACAGGCGGAGGTAAAATCCTTGGCAATGGTCACCTTTTCGGAAGAAAGCCTTTAGCTGACAGCAACAATACAAATCCTGCTGAATATATTGATGTTATTGAAATGAGGCGTGATTACCGCTCACAGCTTCGCTTTGCGCACGAAAGCAAATACGGCGGACCTGTAATTTTTTCCGAGTGCAGCAATATCACAATAAATAACATTATTATTGAAAACAGTGCTTACTGGACATTTAAGCTTTCAAACTGCAAAAAGGTTAACATATCTGATTTTGTAATAAACAACAACAGAAATGTGGCAAATGCTGACGGCATAGACATTGCAGGGTCAAGCGATATAGATATCAATCACTGCTTTATTTCAACTGCAGATGACGGTATAGTAATTAAAAATGCAATATGGCTTGGCAACAATTCTGCTATGAGCAATATAACCATTAATGACTGTGAAATAATCAGCAGAACAAATGCCATAAAGGTCGGAACTGAAACGACTTATGATATAAGCAATATACATATTAATAATTGCCTACTGTTTATGACAGATTTATATCCCGGCTCAGTATCCGGAATTTCGCTTGAAGCCTGTGACGGCACAAAGCTGTCAGAGGTTAACATAAAAAATGTAGAAATGAACAGATGCACCTGCCCTGTTTTTATCAGACTCGGCAACAGAAACCGAGCTGCAGAAGTGAACACACAAAGTGCAAACGCCATTGAATTTGGCACAAAAGCACAAAAAGGCGGAGAAGCGGACAAAAGACTTTTTGATGGAAAAAGTGAAATTAATAACATTTATATTTCTGATATTAAGGCCGACAATACTGAACTGCCGATAATTATTGCAGGCTATAAACAAAAAGGCAAAACTAAAAGAGTAAAAAATGTAACTCTTGAAAATATAGAAATCAATTATGCAGATATACCTGAAACTGTTGACAGAAGATTATTTATACCTGAATATACAAAGGTCTACCCCGAATGCTGGAGATTCAGGAACCTGCCTGCATATGCAATGTGGATCAGGCATGCTGAAAACATTACAGTTAAAAATTTCACCTGCAATCATCCCCTGCCGACATGGAAAAAAGACATAATAAAAATCGACTGCATTTAAAAAGTGCCGAACAACACAAGTTGTTCGACACTTTAATTTTATTCATTTTCACTTGTTGGCTCAGTAGTCGTTTCAGGCTCGGTAGTTGTAATAATCTCGCCGTAAACCTGAAGAATAATCTCA
>DBFOUY010000089.1:0-6225 GCA_048365975.1 Eubacterium sp. | reverse complement strand
ATATTTCTTTGTGTTTTATTCAAACTGATTTTCTTTTTTTCTTTCATTATCATCACTCCGTTATATATTATAACAAATACTATAAAACAGGTCAAGAAAAAGGAGTGTATTACCACTCCTTTTATATAAAGCACAATTATTTCTTTTTATTTTTAGCAAGCTTAGCCTTTGCCTCTGCAACTATTCTTTCATTTTCTTCTGCCTGCTTCTTTTCAGCCTCTATTCTTGCCTTCTCACGCTCAATTTCCTTTTTACGTTCTTCCTCTTCCTTAGCCTTAACACGAGCAAGTCTTTCTTCTTCAAGAATCTCATCGCTCTTGGCAGGGGCTTTTGCGACAGCAATATTAATACCCATTGCCACGATTAAAAGAGCAAGTGCGATAAAATAACCCCAACTGATTGAAGCAGAGCCGTTAAGAACAGCAAAATCACCGAAATTAAATGCAACAGCCTCTTTTGCAAGAGAACCGCTCATAACAAAGCACACTGTACTTGCAACAGATGCAGAAATTGACAAAACATCAAACACAACTGTTGATACTGTTTTCGGCTTCTTACACATAATAATGTTCAGGAAAAATGCAATTACAATCAGAAGTGCACTGAGCACAAATAAAATATAACCTGCAAAAGCAAGTGTTAAAGCACCACTGTACTCCTCAAACTTCATATTAGTAAAATACAGACTTGTATCACCGAAAAAGCTTTTAAAAAAATCAATAAGTGATTTACTTCCGCTGAAAGAAATAATGCTTAAATCGAAGCTTTCAGCATCACTTTTAAGTGTCGCCCAAGGAAGAATAAACCCGATTGCAGGAAGAAATGTCAATATAAGTCTTGCAATACGAAGCTTTGTTCCATATATAGAATATGCAATTCTGTTTAATGATCTGTTGAATACCGCGAACTGCTTTTCAGCCTTAATATTATCTTCTTCAAGCCTGGCTTCCCAGTTGTAGTTAGGAATAGAAACACCACAATTTGAGCATTCAGCCTTAATATCCCATAAATGGAGCTTTTTACCGCAGTTAGGACAGGTACTTGCCATTGATATGTACCCCTTTCAATGATTACTTACTTAGCTATTTTATAATTTATTCGACAAATTGTCAATACAAAAATTCAAGATAATTTTTACTATTGGTGATAGTGAAAAAAGTATTGATTTAATAACTTTTATATGATAGTATATTAATGTTATTAATCAACCGGACTGTTTCCGGAAAGAAATGAGGGAATAATTTTGGCAGAAGAAATTATTACCGAAGATTTAACTCAGACAGAAATGGACGAACTTGATAAGCTCGCCTACACTCACAAGCGTTATCTTACACCAAAAGAAATCGCTGCATATGTTCTGGTTAACTTTGGTCAAAAGAATTTAACTCAGTTTGTTGACGCTTTTAAGGAATTCTTTATGATTCAGTTCCTTAAGCTAAACACAACTGCTTATGCTAACATCAATCTCTTTGCATCAATATATGATGCACTCGACGACACTATCTCAGGTCTTATCATTGACAGAACACGAACAAGATGGGGACGAATCAAGCCTTTCTTCATTCTGCCGCTTCCGCTTTGGGTAATAGGCGGCTATATGATGTTCTCAGCACCTGATATCAACTCAACACAAAAGGTTATCTGGGCAACTGTTGCTATTGTTATTTATGGTCTGGGTATGAGCTACTTTGGTGCTTGGGGTCTTATGATTTATAATATAACCCCGAACACAGCAGAACGTGACAACCTCATTACAACAACGAAATTCTTTGAGCTTTTCGGAACATGGATTCCATCTCTTGTACCTGTGTTTGTAACATTGCTTCCAAAAATCAACAGCAATATCTCGATGAGAGGTATTTACAGCGGCTTTGCTAAGTTTATGCTCATTCTGTCAGCTGCATTTGCAATTTTCGGCTGCTTTAATATGAGAGAGCGTGTTCCTCTTATGAGCCGTGAGGAAATGAAGGAAACCTCAGTTATTGAATCATTAAAAAACATTATAACTAACAGACCTCTTATTGCTGTTATTCTTGCAAACTTCTTTAATTCATTCAAATCAGTCGGCGGTTCTTCTGAATCATATTTCTGGCTTAACAATACAGGCTCTCTGATGAATGCAACAATATGCGGATTATTTACCGGCATTCCAAACTACATAATGGTTCCTGTTGCTGCCAAAATGGTAAAAAAATGGGGTGCAAGAGCAACATCTATTATTGCAGGTTTATTTGGTTTCTTTGCATATATGGCATTGTTCCTTATCGGCTATCATCCATTTGGTCAGACCTTTAATGACAACAGAATTTTAAATCTTATCTGGGTCATCTTCGGTCTTACAATCTGTGGTCTGCCTAACAAAATTCTTAATGTAAGCGGTCAGATTGTTACTGCTGAGGCACTTGACTATATGGAATGGAAGCACGGATTAAGAAATGAAGCTCTTGTTACAACTGTTCAGGGCTATTTCGGAAAGCTTGCTACATCAGTAACAGGATGGCTGTCAGGTATGGTTCTCACCTGGATTAACTATATTCCGCTTACTGACTCACTCGGTAATGCAATCCCTCAAACAGATCCTAAAATGCTTAATGGTATATGGGCTATTTTCTGTATCCTCCCTGCTCTTGCAAGAGGACTTTATGGTATTTCTTTTATACTCTATCCTATCCATGGTAAGCTTCAGCAGCAGATGATTGTTGAGCTTGCTGACAAACGAGCAAACAGAATTGCTGAGCAGAGTGCAAAAGAAAACAGTCTTAATGATTAATTAAAATTGAATAATTCATAAAAAACCGATGCAGTATAAACAATACTACATCGGTTTTTACTTTAGAAATTATGCACCGCGTACCTCATCACATCTGTTAAGAAGCTCATACCAGCGGCGGTCAACCTCTTTCTGGAATGATTCAATCATCCATTCGTTGCCAGGCTTGAACATATGCTTAAATCTGCCCTGCTTAACAAGCCACTCCTCAATAGGAACATAGCTTTTCGGCTGATAATTCAAAATCCACTTACCGTCAATAACCTCAAACAAAGGCCAGTAGCGGGTTTCAACTGCAAGCTTACAGATTTCCATAATATCATATGTAGGGTATCTCCATCCTCTCGGACAAGGAGCCATAATGTTAAGAAAAGCAGCACCCTTTGTATAAATTGCTCTTTCGCTCTTTTTATACAAATCCTTAAAGTTCTGCACAAATGTTGTCTGTGCAACATAAGGTACCTGATGCTCTGCAATAATTGCAGCCAGATCCTTTCTGTACTGTGGCTTTCCGAGTGACTCTCTGCCAACAGGTGTAGTTGTTGTGTCAGCAAACATAGGTGTTGCTGATGAACGCTGAATACCTGTGTTCATATATGCACCATTATCGTAGCAGACATAAACCATATCATGACCACGCTCCATAGCACCTGAAAGTGACTGAAAGCCGATGTCATATGTACCGCCGTCACCGCCGAAGGTGATAAACTTATAGGTTTCATCAAGCTTGCCTTTTCTTCTGAGAGCATTATAAGCACCCTCAACACCTGACATTGTTGCACCTGCATTTTCAAATGCATTATGAATATAGCTGTCCTTATAAGCTGTATAAGGATACATAAAGGTTGAAACCTCAAGACAGCCTGTAGCATTGCCTACAACAGCCTTGTCACCGGGCTTGATCGCCTTTAAAACATTTCTTACAGCGATTGTACCGCCGCAGCCTGCACACATTCTGTGACCACCGACAAGGCGGTCTTCTCTTGAAACATATTCTTTAAAATTGTACATATCAGATGACCTCCTTATTCTCTAACGCCCATATAGCGGTAAGGATTTTCAACCTTGCCTGCTTCGGCAATCTTCATTAATTCTTCGTACACACCAACCATATCACTTACCTTGACATCACGTCCGCCAAGACCATAAACATAGTTGACTGCAAGAGCCTTTGAGCCTGCTCTGTATAGGGCTGTTGTAACCTCTGAACCGATAGGTCCGCAGTTATCATTATATGACTCTGTTCTGTCCATAAGAGCAACTGCCTTAACATTCTTTAAGCTCTCTGCTATTTCCTCTGCAGGGAAAGGTCTGAACAGTCTGATTTTAATCAAGCCTGCCTTAATCCCCTGCTCTCTGAGCTTATCGACAGCATCCTTTGTTGTTCCTGCTGCAGAGCCGATAATAACAACAGCATACTCAGCATCTTCCATTTTATATTCTTCAAAGAGTCCGTACTCTCTGCCTGAAATTTTTGCATACTCTTTGGCAACATCAAGTGTAACCTGCTTTGCATTCTTGAGTGCTTCAGCCTGTGCTCTCTTAGCCTCAAAATAATAGTTAGTTACACTATATGGACCTACTGCCATAGGACATTCAGAATTAAGAAGTGAATTTTCAGGATTATATTCACCAACAAAATTCTTAACCTCATCATCCTCATTGAGCACAATATTTTCAACAGCGTGTGATGTAATAAATCCGTCCTGACAAATCATAACAGGAAGCATAACATTCTTATGCTCTGCAATTCGGTATGCCATACAAAGGTTATCATAAACCTCCTGATTATTCTCAGCATAAATCTGAATCCAGCCTGAATCCCTTGCACCCATTGAATCACTGTGGTCGCAGTTGATGTTGATAGGACCTGAAAGTGCTCTGTTAACAAGAGTTAAAACGCAAGGCAGTCTGTTAGAAGCAGCGAGATAAAGCTCCTCCCACATGAGTGCCATACCTGCTGATGAGGTAGCTGTAACACTTCTTGCACCTGCTGACTGAGAGCCGATAACAGCAGACATAGCTGAATGCTCACTTTCAACAGGAATGAACTCACTGTCAACCTGACCATTAGCAACAAGCTTTGAAAAATACTGAGGAATTTCAGTTGAAGGGGTAATCGGAAAGGCTGCCATTACATCAGGGTTTATCTGACGCAAAGCCTCAGCAACAGCTTCGTTACCGCTTAATCTGTCTTTTCTTGCCATATTACTTTACCCCCTCCATAGTGATTGCACCGACATGACAGCTTTTAACACATATGCCGCAGCCCTTGCAGTGATTATAATCAATTTCGCTTCTTTTGCCGTCAATAACTGAAATACAGCTGTCAGGGCAAACAGGCACACACATTAAGCAGTGAATGCATTTTTCATTATCAACAACAGGCTGAACAGATGTCCACTCGCCTGTATTAAACTCAAGTGAGGTAGCCTCACCATAAATCTGCATACCCTCGGTTAAATCCTGCCATGAGCAGTCGAGGTGTAATTTATTCAAATCTGATTTCATTTATCTTACCTCCTCAAAAGCCATATTGAGCGCATTCATATTGCCCTCAATAACCTCAGGCTTTGATGCGAATTTATGTGAAAATGAATTTTCCATCTCCTTAAGAAAGATGTCCTTTTCCATAACTCCTGACACCTTAACAATAGCTGCAAGCATCGGTGTGTTAGGGAAATACTTACCAAGGCAAGCCTTTGAAACCTTGCGGGCATCAATAGTATACAACTTGCCCTCGTAGCCGTTAAGCTTTTCTCTTATTTCATCAGGTGACTTTGATGTATTAACAACAATGCCGCCGTCAGCCTTAAGTCCGTCTGTTACATTGACAACGTCAAGAAGACCTTCATCAACAACCACTACAAAATCAGGCTCATAAATATTTGAATGAACTCTTATCTCATTTTTGCTGATTCTGTTATATGCGGTAATCGGAGCACCCATACGCTCAGGACCATATTCAGGGAAGCCCTGAACAAAGCTTCCTGTTTTGAAGGCAACATCTGCCAGCAGCAGGGCGGCTGTTTTAGCACCCTGACCGCCACGTCCGTGCCAACGGATTTCTACTAAATCTGCCATAATCATACCTCTTTCTGAATATTATTAAATAAATAAAAAACCCCTTTGCCAAAAAGGCAAAGAGGCGATAATTAATACCGTGGTACCACTCTTTTTCGTTAAAAAACGCACTTTAATGTACTATCATACACTATCCGTATAACGGCGGCAACCGTTCGCACCTACTGCTGTTCAGCACGACCACTCAGGGAGGATACCCCATTTAACACTGTACTGCCTTTCACCAACCGACAGCTCTCTTAAACAGCTACATAAACGAAACGTGTTCCCATCAGCGTGTTTTATTTATTGCAACAATTATATTACAGTAAAAACCATTTGTCAACATTTTTTTATTTTTTAAGCTTAGAAAATAATCCCTTTTTTTCATA